>CAJPTB010000211.1 GCA_905373325.1 uncultured Ancrocorticia sp. | reverse complement strand
CGCCATTGCCCGGTGCGACGACTTCTCGCGCCTTCGATAGCCCTCGCCGGCCTGGTGGCCGTTCCCGCCGCTCTCGCGGCCCCCGCCTTCGCCGAGGAGCCCGAGCAGCTCACGTCGACGGTGACGGACACGGCAGGCGTGATATCCAACGAGAAAGCCCTTCAAGACGCGCTCGCCTCGGCCCGGGACAAGACCCACAAGTCCGTTTACATCGTCTTCGTCAAGAATTTCGGGTCGAAGACGACCGACACTTGGGCGAAGGAGGCTTTCCGCAAGTCCGGCCTGTCCCGCTCGGATTCGCTGATCGCCGTGGCGACCGAGACCAACAGGTTCTCGCTCTTCGCCGGGGGCTCAGGCTATTCCGTCGCCGAGCTCAGGAAGGCCCTCGACGGTTCGGGCGTGTACGACAAATGGCGCAGCGGCGACTGGGCGGGCGGGGGTGACGTGCGCATCTGGCCGGCCCGCCTGTGTGCGCAGCGGCTAAACTACTGCACAGTGGACGGTATGGCCGCGCCTCATGCGGCCGTTTCTATACGAAAGTTGGTGTGACGTGCCTACGGGTAGAGTCAAGTTCTTCGACGAGAAGAAGGGATTCGGCTTCATCGCGGGCGACGACGGGGCGGAGGTGTTTTTCTCCGGCTCTGCGCTGCCCGTCGGCTCGCGCGTGAAGGCCGGAACCCGGGTCGAGTTCAGCGTCGCCGACACTCGGCGGGGGCCCCAGGCCCTCACGGTGGCCCCGAAGGCCAAGGTCGAATCGCTCGCACGCAAGAATCGGCGCAAGCCAGAGGAAATGGTCGCGATCATCGAAGATTTGATCAAGATCCTCGACAAGTCCTCCAATCAGCTTCGCCACGGCAGGTATCCCGACGGCGGACGCCGCATCGCCTCGGCCCTGCGCAGATTGGCGGATGATTTCGATGCCTAGCGCGGTTGTGAATCCGACGTCGTCGGCGGGCAAAGAGAAGATCCTGTTCAAAGCGGTCGAGGCGGCCCGCACGGCCTTGGAGGACGTGGCGAATCCCGAGGAGATCGGGGAGCACGCGGGCGTCGTCGTCGAAGCGGAGAGGCTGCTCACGCACGCCTTCGCCTGCCTGAAGGCCGGGTACAGGGGCTGGTTCTGGACCGTCACCGTTTCGCGCATTCCCCGTTCATCGCGGGTCACGGTCAGCGAGGTGGCCCTGCGGCCCGGCCCGGATGCGCTGCTCGCCCCTGAATGGGTTCCTTGGTCGGACAGGGTCGAGCCCTCCGACGTGTCTCCCACGGACCGCCTTCCCTACAACGCCGACGATTCGCGGCTCGAACCGGGGTTCGAGCAGACGGGGGAGGACGCCGATCAGATCGACCCTTTCGAGATGGGCCTGGGGCGGCCGAGAGCCCTGTCAAAAGAAGGACGCGACGCCGCATTTACAAGGTGGTACAAGGGGGATAGCGGCCCGGACAACCCCGGAACCCGCCAGGCCCAGGCCAATTGCTCGACATGTGGCTTCCTCATGCCCATGGGAGGGTCCGCCAGGCTCCTCTTCGGCGTGTGCGCCAATGAATGGTCTCCTTTCGACGGCAAAGTCGTTTCCTTCGACCACGGCTGCGGCGCTCACTCTGAGACCGACGTCTCCGCAGAAGACCAGGAGAGGATGTGGGATCCCGCCGAACCCGTAGTCGACGAGGCAGATATGGAGCTCGCCGCAGGGGTTCGATCCTGACGTGCTGGAATTGAGGGGACGCGCCCGTCCGTACCAGTGGGGGTCGACGTCGGCCATTCCAGGCTTGCTGGGGAAGCCGCCCGCCGAGGGGCCCGTAGCCGAAGTGTGGCTCGGCCCCCACCCGGACGACCCCGCCTCCGTCGGGGTCGGAACGTCGATCGTCGACGATTCGCAGCTCTACCCGTCGCGGGTGCCGCCGGGGCCGCCTTCGCAGTCGCTGGCCGAATGGATCGCCCAGGACCCCGAGGCCGCGCTGGGCGAGTCCGTCGTCGAGAGATACGGGACGTCCCTGCCCTACCTTCTCAAGGTCATCGCTCCGGCCGAGCCGTTGTCGCTTCAGGTCCATCCGACGATCGAACAGGCGGAAGAGGGCTTCGCGGCCGAGGAGGCGGCGGGCGTGCCCAGGTCCGCGCCCGACCGGAATTACAAGGACCGCAACCACAAGCCCGAGCTCGCCTACGCGCTCACGACCTTCGAGGCGCTCGCGGGATTTCGGGCACGACGCCGGATCGGCGAGGTTCTCAAGGGCCTGGACGCTCCCTTGGCCCAGCGCCTGCGGGCCGTCCTCGGCATGGGCGGAGTTCGCGGGGCTTTCGAATACCTTGTGCGCGAGCAGACCCGGCCCTCGCCCGAGGAGGTCGCCGAAGTGGCGGAAGCATGCGCGGCAAGGCCCGCCGCCGATTCGCCGTCGGCCCGCGCCGACCGCGTGGCCGCCATGCTCTCCGAACGCCATCCGGGCGACCCCGGGGTGGTGGCCTCGCTCCTTATGAACCCCGTGACCCTCAACCCCGGCGAGGCGCTCTTCCTCTCCGCGGGCACCGTCCACGCCTACCTCAGCGGCGTGGCCGTCGAGATCATGGCAGCCTCGGACAATGTGCTGAGGGCGGGGCTCACCCACAAGCACGTCGACGTGCCCGAGCTGCTCGCGGTGCTCAACTCTTCCGCCTCGCCGCCCACGCGGATCGCACCCGAGCGCGTCAACGCCGCCGTTTCCACCTTCTACGCCCCGGTCGACGACTTCGAGCTTTCGGAGATCCGGCTGAGGGACGCCAACACGCGCGTGCGGGTGCGCGGGATCGGCCCCCGCACGGTTCTGTGCCTCCAGGGCGCAGCCCAGCTGGAGGCAGGCGGCCGCGTCAGGAGCGTCATCGCGGGCCAGGCCGTCTTCGTCCCGGCCAGCGACGGACGGCTGACCATGCGGGGAATCGGGCATTTAGTGCAGGCGGCCGTGCCCTGAGCCGCGGCGGCGTCGGCCTTCCGCACGAGCGCCGTGTCCGCGCACCGCGCTCGTTCCACGCCCTCCGCCGGAGTGTCGCACCCGCGCTCGCGAACTGTGCCATTCGTGATTTGAATCGCTTGCGATCTGCACCGCTTGCGATCCGTGCCGTTCGTAATCCGCCTTGCGAGGCTCGCACAGTTTCGTCTCGCCATTCGGTCAGAATCGCTTCTTGAAAGTTTGATATGCGAGACTGGTGTGACGTGAGTACTTCTCAAACGACGTCGGACTCCGCTTCCGGATCCCGGCAAGGCGTTCTCGACCGTTATTTTCATCTCAATGAACGTGGAACTTCGGTGTGGCGGGAGGTCCGCGGCGGCGTCGTCACGTTCTTCGCGATGGCCTATATTCTGGTCCTCAACCCCATCATCCTTTCGGGCACGGACTCCGCCGGAAAGTACCTCGGCGGAGGGTCGGAGCCCGACGCGGCGGCGATCGTCGCCGGAACGGCCCTGGTCGCCGGACTCGTGACGATCCTCATGGGCACGGTCTCGAATTTCCCGCTCGCTTTGGCGGCGGGCCTCGGCCTCAATTCGATGGTCGCCGGAACGATCGTCAAGATCCCGGGGATGACGTGGGCCGACGGCATGGGAGTCATCGTCATCGAGGGAGTCGTCATCGTCTTCCTTGTGCTGACGGGCCTGCGCGAAGCGATCTTCCGCGCGGTGCCCAAGTATCTGCGCACCGCGATCTCCGTGGGGATCGGGCTGTTCGTCACCTTCGTCGGCCTCGTAAACGCAGGCATCGTCCACAGGGGCGGGGAAGGCGAGACGGCCCTCGTCTTCGGCGTCAACGGCTCGGTCTCGACATGGCCGCTAGTCGTCTTCACGCTCGGGCTCGCTTTAACCGTCGTCCTCATGGTTCGCCACGTCAAGGGCGCGATCCTCGTTGGAATCGTTTCGACCACGGTTTTGGCGGTCGCAGTCGAGGCGGTCAGGCACGTCGGGCCCCGCGGCGGCGACAACCCGGGCGGCTGGGGCCTGACCGTTCCGTCGCTCAAGGGGAGTCCGGTTCAAACGCCAGACTTCTCGACCCTGGGCGAGTTTTCGATTTCCGGGCCGTTCGCGAAGATCGGCGTGGTCGCCGTCGTGGTTCTGGCCTTCTCCGTCATGCTCGCGAAGGCGAAAACAGCCACGTGCCAAACC
>CAJPTB010000210.1 GCA_905373325.1 uncultured Ancrocorticia sp. | reverse complement strand
TCCGGCAGGTTTTCGGCTCGGGAATCGCGCGGGTCTTGGCTTCGGCCTCCCGATCGATCCTGGCCGGCGGCCCCACAGCGGCGGGGCTGCGCGAAGGCTTCGCCCGCACTCTCGCCGCGGTCGAATCCGCCCTTGGACAGCCAGAATCCAGGTAGCATGGAGCGCATGGACAACCGCGCTTTCGTCGTCGTCGGGCCTTCGGGCGTGGGCAAGGGGACGCTGCTCAAAGAGGCTCTGGCGCGGGCGCCCGAATGCTGGCTGTCCGTTTCGGCCACCACGAGGGACCCCAGGCCGGGCGAGCGAGAAGGCGTCGACTATTTCTTCGTCAGCGACGAACGCTTCGACGAGCTCGTGGAAACCGGGCAGATGCTCGAATGGGCCCTGGTCCACGGAGTCAACCGGTACGGGACCCCGCGCGGGCCCGTGGACGAGGCCGCAGCCCGCGGCCGCATTCCCGTGCTCGAACTCGACCTCGTCGGCGCGCGCCAAGTGCGGCGGTCGATGCCCGAGGCCGCGCAGATATTCATCGCCCCGCCCGCGTGGGAAGAGCTTGAGCGCCGGCTGCGGGGCAGGGGAACCGAAGGCCCCGAGGAAATCGCCCGTCGCCTGGAGACGGCCCGCGAAGAAATGGCAGCCGCGGAAGAATTCGACGTCGTCGTCGTCAACGATTCCGTGTCGCGTGCCACGGAAGAGCTACTCCGCATTTTCGGAGTCACACGCTAAAATAAGCCTCTGGACGTCTAGTTAAGAGGGAAAAATGTTCGGAACAGTTCCTGAGCCCGAGGGCATCACCAATCCGCCGATCGACGAACTGCTCGAGAAGGTGGACTCGAAGTACGCCCTGTCGGTTTACGCCGCCCAGCGCGCCCGCCAGATCAACTCCTACCGTCAGGAGATGACGCGGGGCGACGGCAACATCTCCACCTTCGGCCCTCTGGTCGAGGCGAGTCCGGAGGACAAGCCCCTGTCCATAGCCCTGGAGGAAATCCGGGAGGACAAGGTCGAGTGGACGACGGAAAAAGACTGACCGCTCGAGGGGCCTTCCGAAAGGAAGGCCCTCTTTCTATCGTCGTCGGCGTCTCCGGCGGCATTGCGGCGTACAAAGCGTGCGCCGTCGTTCGTCTGTTCAAGGAGGCGGGGCATCGCGTCACCGTCGTCGCCACCCGCGCCGCCCTCGGCCTTGTCGGCGCCGTCACGTGGGAGGCGCTGTCCGGGCGCAGGGTCTACTCCGACGTCTGCGAGGACGCGGACGACGTCGCCCACGTGAGGCTGGCACGGGAGGCCGATGCGATCGTGGTCGTTCCGGCCACGGCCAACACTCTCGCGAAAATTCGCTCGGGAATCGCCGACAACATGCTGACGAACGCCGTGCTGGCCGCGACGTGCCCGGTCTTCGTCGCACCGGCGATGCACACAGAGATGTGGCTCAACCCTGCCACGCAGGAAAACGTCGCCGTTTTGCGCGAGCGCGGCGTGCGCTTCATCGGCCCGGCCTCCGGGCGCCTGACGGGCGCGGATTCGGGCGTCGGGCGCCTGAGCGAGCCGGGCGACGTCGCCGCCGCCGTGCTTTCGGCCATGCGCGAATCGGGCGGGCCGCGCGATCTGCTGGGCCTGACCTTCGCCGTGAGCGCGGGCGGCACGCGCGAGCCCATCGATCCGGTCCGCTACCTCGGCAACCGCTCCACCGGGCGTTTCGGAACCGCGATCACGCGGATCGCAGCCGAACGCGGCGCGAAGGCGATTCTCGTCGAGTCCAACGTCGCATCCGACGTCCTCCGCGAGGCGGGCGACGCGGATATCCGCCACGCCCCGAGCGCCCTCGAGCTGCGCGACGCCATGGAGGCCGCCTCACTCGAGGCCGACGTGCTCGTCATGGCCGCGGCAGTGGCCGATTTCCGCCCCGCGAAGGTCAGCTCCACAAAACAGAAGAAGACGGGGGAGCCTTTCCTCCCGATCGAACTCGTCGAGAACCCGGACGTCCTCGCCGGCCTGGCGGCCGCGCGCAGACCGGGCCAGACGATCGTCGGATTCGCCGCCGAAACCGGCGACGAGCACGGCTCAGTCGAGGACTACGGACGCGACAAGGCGCTGAGAAAGGGCGCCGATCTGACCGTCGTCAACGGCGTGGGGGAGAGCGTCGGCTTCGGCGACGTCGATTCCCGGATCCTCGTGCTCGACTCGAAAGGCGACGTCGTCGCAAGGGCTGAAGGAAACAAAGAAGAGCTCGCGCGCGTCATCGTCGACGCCGTCGTGCGGCTGCGATCCTAAGGAGAAAAATGCATCGTCAACAATTCACATCCGAATCCGTCACCGAGGGGCACCCGGACAAGGTTTGCGATCGAATATCGGACACCGTCCTCGACGCAATGCTCGAGCAGGACCCCTCTTCCCGCGTGGCGATCGAAACGATGGCGACCACGGGCCTCATACATGTCGCCGGCGAGGTGACCACCTCCTCCTACGTCGAGATCCCGCGCCTTGTCAGGCAGACGATCCGCGACATCGGCTACACGTCGTCTGACATCGGCTTCGACGGCGCCTCGTGCGGCGTGACGCTTTCGATCGGCCAGCAGTCCGCCGACATTTCCGAGGGCGTCACAACGTCCTTGGAAATCCGGGAGGGGATGCGCTCCGACGACGCCTTCGACCGCCAGGGCGCCGGAGACCAGGGGCTCATGTTCGGGTATGCCAGCAACGAGACGAGCGAGCTCATGCCCGCTCCCATCGCCTTCGCCCACCGCTTGGCCGAGCGCCTGGCGAAGGTCCGCAAGGAAGGAATCGTGCCCGGCTTGCGCCCGGACGGCAAAACCCAGGCGACGATCGGCTACGAAGGCCTGCGGCCGGTCAGCCTCGAGGCGGTTGTCATTTCAACGCAACATGACGAGGGCGTCGAACGGCCTTGGCTGCACGAGGCCATGAAGGAGCATGTCCTCGACCATGTGCTCCAGACCCAGGGCCTCGATCTGGACGTCTCCGATCTTCGCCTGTTCGTCAACCCGTCCGGCAAGTTCGTCGTCGGCGGACCGATGGGCGACGCCGGGCTGACCGGCCGCAAGATCATCGTCGACACCTACGGCGGAATGGCCCGCCACGGGGGAGGGGCTTTCTCGGGGAAGGACCCCTCGAAGGTCGATCGGTCGGCCGCCTACGCCGCGAGATGGGCGGCGAAGAACGTCGTGGCCTCCGGGCTGGCGGAGCGCTGCGAGCTTCAGGTCGCCTACGCGATCGGCCGCGCCCGTCCGGTCTCCGTGCGCGTCGACACCTTCGGCACGGAGACGGCGCCGGTGGAGCGGATCGAGTCGGCGGTGGCCAAGGTCTTCGACCTGCGGCCCGCGGCGATCATCGAGGAGCTCGAGCTCAAACGCCCGATATATGCGGCGACGTCGGCCTACGGGCATTTCGGGCGCGAGGGCTTCTCCTGGGAGCGCACGGATCGCGTAGACGAGCTTCTGCGCGCCGTCTGACCCCGAAGCGGAGCGAACTCGTGCGCTCAGCCAGGCCGCCGTCGAAGCCATACGCATCCAGGCGCCGCATGGACGTCCGCTTGACCCGCATTCGAAGCTCGCCGCTCGCCTCCCCCGAAAAGCGTCGGAGGCTCTTGGTTTAATGGACGCATGGACATGACGCTTCCGGGTCTGGGCGAGCTTCCCGCGGCCGAAGAGCAGGCTGGGCTGCTCGATGTCGCGCGCGCCGAGCGGGAAGTCGTCGGCGAAGTGCGGTCCCCGGTCGCACACGTCCACGTGCTGTTGCGCCAGCCGCATCTCGACAAGGTCTTCGACTACCTCGTCCCCGCGTCGATGGACTCGTCGGCGGTCGTCGGGGCGCGAGTCGTCGTCGACGTCGGCGCGCATCGGGCGAGCGGCTTCATCGTCGGCCGGGATTCGACCTCGGAGGCCGCGGGGAGGCTGCGCCCGCTGCGCAGGGTCGTCTCCGCTCTCCCCGTTCTCACTCCCGAAGTGTACGGACTGTGCGTCGATGCAGCCGCCCGGTGCGCGGGGTCCGCGGCAGACCTGCTGTCCCTGGCGGTCCCCGAACGCCACGCGCGCGCGGAAAAGGCCCACCTAGCCGCCCACGGCGGCGACATCCGGGCCGATCGGCTCGCCGTCGAGCCCTACGAGGCCGCCGCCGGCAGCCCGTGGCGCGCGCCTGAGGAACGCCGGGCCGC
>CAJPTB010000209.1 GCA_905373325.1 uncultured Ancrocorticia sp. | reverse complement strand
GATTTGAACCCACGACCCCTTGACCCCCAGTCAAGTGCGCTACCAAACTGCGCCATAGCCCGTTGTCGCTCGTGCAATCCTGCCGCTTTTTCTTCCGGAGAAAGAGACTTGCAAGCTTCCTGAAAACGGCTCCTGCGAGCTTTCCGCGAAAGAAAGCCGAAGATCAGCCACATCGTTGCTGCGACCAGTCAAGAATACACAACGGCAGGCGGGGAGACAACCGCGCGGGGTCAGGCGGCGATTCGTTTCAAGCTCAAGTGAAAGCCAATACCGAGAAACCCATGGCACACGGGGCTCAAAGGTTATAGAATTGTGATCTACGGTTACGGAGGCAAGCCGGATCTTTATCCAAGGAGGATTTCAGTATGCCTGAACGGTTTGAGCCCAACGAGGCCGATCCCACCACGACCTCGGTTTTCAAGACCGTCGGCGGGGACTCAGACGTCAACATCGCCAGGCGCGCGTTGAAGCCGGAAGAGCAGGCGGCAATCGAGTCGCTGCCCAAGGGCTCCGCCTTGCTCATCGCGCTCTCCGGACCGAATTCCGGGGCGCGTTTCCTGCTCAACGAGGACCGCACGAACGCGGGACGTCACCAGAAGTCCGACATCTTCTTGGACGACGCCACGGTTTCCCGCAAGCACGCCCAGTTCATTCGCAGCGGCGACGAGTTCTCGGTTCGCGACTCGGGTTCGCTCAACGGAACCTACGTCAACCGCGAGCGGGTCGACGCCCAGATCCTCCACACGGGCGACGAGGTGCAGATCGGCAAGTTCCGCCTGACCTTCTACGAGGCTCCGGCCACGGCATGACGTCGCGCCAACGCATGTCGAGCGCAGCGCGCAAGCCCGCCGCGGCCCCCGAGGCCGAGGCCGTCGAAGCCCAGCCGGAGGGGAAGTGGCCTTTCGACGTTCCCCACGACCCCTATCTGAAAATAGGGGAGGTCCAGTCGATGCTCGCGGCGGAGTTCCCACTGTTGACGTTGTCGAAGATCCGCCATTACGAGTCGATCGAGCTCGTCCATCCCCACCGGACGGCTTCGAATCAGAGACTCTTCTCACCCGCGGACTGCGAGCGGCTGCGCTTTATCCTGCGCGAGCAGCGCGACCGGTATCTTCCGCTCGACCAGATCCGGGAGCTTCTTCGCCAGCTTGACGCGGGGCAACAGCCCGAGGGCACGCATCCGGGGCGGCTTCGCCTCATTGACGACGTCGCCAAGCGCCCCCAGCCCGGCACACGTTTGCGCCTGTCCGAAGTCGCGGACCTCACCGGCGTCTCCGTCTCCGACGTCGAAGAGATGGTCGACGCCGGCATCCTCGCCGCCGACCCGCGCGGGCGCTTGACCGCCCAGGCCCCGGACATCGTTCGTTTCGCAACGATGCTGCTGGGCGCGGGCTTCACCCTGCGGCAGGTGCGCAGCGTCAGGACGTCCGCACACGCCCACGCCGTTCTAGTGACGAACTCCATCGCAACCGAACGCGCCCGCAAATCCAGCGTTGCACGCGAGAGAGCCATCGCCTCGGCGACGGAAAACGCAACCGTCATATCCCAGCTTTATCGCGCGCTGCTAACGGAAAACATCGAAGTCGAGCTGCGTTAGGCAATAAAATCGAATTTTCAACCATCTGAATGTCTATAGGGGAGTTCTCGCGGTTGATTCGAAGTTTAGACGCGCCGTACCACCATTGAGAGCCGTTCCTGCTATATCGTTGCCTGTGTAGGCGGAGCACCCCCGTCTATTTCACGAAAGTATGGAGGAAACCATGAGCGAAGCTCACGCGCACGACGCAAGGATGCAACGTGCTCAGCAAATGCTCTTCGGCGATCCGCTCCCAGATCTGGACTACGAGACGGGCTATCGCGGCCCTATCGCATGTCGCGCGGCCGGCATCACGTACCGGCAGCTCGACTACTGGGATCGGACGGGCCTCATCTCGCCATCGATTCGCAATGCACACGGTTCAGGCAGCCAGCGCCTGTACTCTTTTCGCGACGTTCTTGTGCTCAAGATCGTCAAGCGCCTCTTGGACACGGGCGTTTCACTTCAGCAGATCCGGCTCGCAGTCGCGCAACTCGAGTCGCACGGAGTTGAGGATCTGGCTCAGATCACCCTCATGTCCGACGGGGCTTCCGTCTATGAGTGCACGTCCGACGACGAGGTCATCGATCTCGTCAAGGGCGGCCAAGGGGTCTTCGGCATAGCCGTGGGCCGCGTGTGGCGCGAAGTCGAGGGGACGTTGGGCGAGCTTCCGACGGAGCGGGCAGAAGAGGCCGGCGCCGTCGTTGTGGAAGACGAGCTCGCCAAGCGTCGCGCGGCGAAAAAACGCAAAGCTTAAAGTGGACAAGCGCCCCGCGAAGGGGCCCGCGCTGGCTTTGCGGGCTCCTTCGCGGGGGCAGCCCCTCACATGCCGGCTGTGGGCTCTCACGCGCCCCGGCAGGGCGTTTCACTGCCCGGTGAGCTTGGACTCCCAGGCCGTGCGCACGGGATTCGCGTCGGCAAGCAGAATGTCGAAGCGATCGTAGGCGACGTCGATCACCTCCGAGAGCGCGAGAACCTGCTCTTGCTCGGCCGAATGGCTCAGGCGGCGCGCGCCGGACTCGATGAGCCGCTCGGCCGTGTCCAAGGGGCCGAGGTATGCCACAAGCGGCCATCCGAACCGCTCGGCGTAAGCCTCGGCCAGAGTGCTCAGCCGCTCCAGCTCTTCCGGGCTGGCCTCGCCGAGAGCCGTCGACCCGATGTCTCGCGAGACTTTCTGGGCTGCGGCGTCGTCCTCCTCGAGAAGGCTCGAGATGTCGGGATAGTCGCGCAGGAGGGCGAGCTTGAGCTCCTGGCTTGCCGTGAGAATCGCTTTCTCGACGGCGCCGCGGAACTCTTCGGCGTCGGCGAAGGGACGGCTTTCCCACGCCCTTTCCAGGGGCCACGTCTGCGTGTTGAAAAGCGGTGAGAAGGCCTCGACGAAGCGTTCGCGGCCCATGGCGTTGACCTCGTCGATGGTGAGCGCGCGCCCGTCGGGCCCGGACACGACCGGATCTCCGCCCCCGCGTCCGACGTGGAAGAACAAGACATTGAGGGCGATCGCCGCGATCGCCCCAGTGGTCATGCCCGAGGAAAAGAAAATCCGTGCCCATGAGGGCATGGAATCGGCGATGAACGGCTTGAAAGTCACGAGCATGGCAAGGCCGAGCGAGGTCGTCACGATAACGGCGTTGCGGTTGTCCCGCATGTCCGCTTTGGCTATCGTCTGCATGCCGACCCAGGCCACGTTGGCGAACATGGCCAGGGAGGCGCCTCCGAGCACGGGGGAGGGGATCGTCGCCACCAGCGCCCCCGCCTTCGGCAGGACTCCGAGGACCATCATGACCACTCCCGCGCCGGCCGCCACCCACCGCGATTTCACCCGTGTGATGCGCACAAGGCCGACGTTTTGGGCGAAACAGGTGTAGGGGAACGAGTTCATGACGCCGCCGAGGAGGGTCGACAGGCCGTCGGCGCGTATGGCGGCCGAGATGTCGGCTTTTCGAATGCGTTTGCCGACGATCTCCCCGGTGGCGAAGACGTCGCCCGTCGTCTCGACCATCGTCACGGCCATGACGATGGCCATCGAGACGATCGCGCCGGCGGCGAAGGTCGGCGTCCCGAAGTAGAACGGCGTGGTCGCGGCAAAAGAGCCGGCGCTCTTGAGGGCGTCGATGTCCTTCGGGTCGAGATGGCCCAGGATCGCGGCGACGGCCGTGCCTCCGACGAGCCCGATGAGCACGGCGATCGTTGCGAGAAACCCGCGCAAAAACCGCTGGGCCAAGACGATGGCGGCCAGCGTCCCGAAGGCGTAGAACAGCGACGTCGGCTGAAGGGGGACCACGCCTTTGGCGGGAGCCGCCGTCGGCGCCGCGGTGGCGTATCCGACGAAGTCGGAGGCCGAGACCGATAGCAGGGTCGTTCCCATGACAAGGAGGACCGTGCCCGTGACCACGGGCGGGAAGAAGCGGATCAAGGCCGCGAAGTAGGGCGCGGCGAAGAATGTGAACAGGCCGGAGGCGATGACTGCGCCGTAGATCGTGGGAAGGGCCGAGTTCGGGTCCCCGCAGCGCGCCGACGCAACGCCGATCGCAATGATCGGGGCCACCGCGGTGGTCGTCACGCCTTGAATGATCGGCATGCGCACGCCCACGAAA
>CAJPTB010000208.1 GCA_905373325.1 uncultured Ancrocorticia sp. | reverse complement strand
TCGTCGGGGGGCTGGCGATCCTCGCCCTCATCTGGTTCCTTGCCCGGGCGTCGTCTTTGGGTGCGGCCTTCACCGGCTGGATCGTCGCGGCCTTCGGGGCGTTGGGGCTGGCTTTGCCGCATTGGACCGAGCGCTCGATTCTCGACCCGATCTCCCAGCGACTCGCGGGGAACGGCTTCACTCGCAACGTCGCCACTCTGCTGGCGTACGACATGCTGACCGGCCTGATGTTCGTTTTCGGCGGGGTGCTCATTCTCACCGGAGCGGTTTCGCACTGGGCCCGCCGTCGCGGCCACAAGTATGGTGTACTCATTGCGCGCCGTACGCTCGCACTCGAATCGCTACAGGAGTACGAGAACGTGTACGTACCCACATCGCGGGCTCGACGTGCGGAGCCAACAGACACAAACGACACTTAGGACGAGACGATGAGCGCTCCCGCAGACAACTCGGCGGTCTTTCTGCCCGGCCCCTGGCAGCATCGGCTCATCAACGCCAACGGGTGCCAATTCCACATCGCCCACATGGGCGAGCACCGCAGCGATCGCCCGCTCGTTCTCCTTGTCCACGGATTCCCCGAATACTGGTGGGCGTGGCGCCACCAGGTCGAAGCCGTCGCCCTCGCCGGCTACGAGGTGGCGGCCATCGACCAGCGGGGCATAGGCGGGTCAGACAAAACGCCGGACTCGGCCGACGGCATGCTCCTCACGCAGGACCTCGCGGCCATTGTCCGCAGCCTCGGAACGTCGAGGGCCGTCGTCATAGGCCAAGGTCGCGGAGGATTCCTCGCGTGGTCGGTGGCGGCCCTCGAGCCCGACGTCGTCGAAGGCGTCATGACCGTCTCAGCGCCACACCCCCGCACCCTCCAGAGGCTCGGCACGCATCTGACGCTCAAAACCTGGCGTCAGGTGCTCAAAACGCTCATCCCGCATTACGCGGCGAAGCGCCTGACGGACGAAGAAGTCCTCAGAAAGCTCCTGACAGACTGGTCGGCGCCGGGAAACGCCGGCGCATCCGGGGAGGCCGCCAACTACGCTGCGGCGCTCCGTCTGCCCGAGGCGGCGTCGATCTCGCTCGAACAGCTTCGTTGGTCTTACCTTTCGACGTCGAAGATCAACGGACGCGAACACATGGCCCTCACCCGCCGCTTCGTAAACGCGACCGTGTGGGCGGTGCGCGGCGAACGCGACCCGCTCCTGCCCGCGCGGGCCTGGAGAAAGGACCTCGAGTTCGCCAGGGGGAACTATCGCTTCATCGAGGTTCCCGACGCCGGGCACTTCGTCCAAGAAGAGCAGCCTAGCCGCGTCACCGAGCTCGTCTTGGAGTTCCTGGCCCAGATCTGAGGCTCAAAAACGCGCCCGGCAATGAATCCGAGCCTCAAGCCCGCCTTACAGTGAATCCGAGCCTCAAACGCGCCCGGCGAGAAGCGGGTAGGAGGGGCAGACGTCGGCCAGGGCGCACGCCCCGCACGCGGGCTTTCGCGCTCGGCACACTTGACGCCCGTGGAAGATGATCCGGTGGCACGCCTGCGTCCACTCGCTTTCGGGAATAAGGCGGGCGATGTCCGCCTCGACCTTGACAGGATCCTCGCTTCTGCTCCACGCCCAGCGCCGTGCGAGGCGGCCGACGTGGGTGTCGACGGTGATTCCGGGCACGCCAAACGCATTTCCGAGGACGACGTTCGCCGTCTTCCTTCCGACGCCGGGAAGCTTGACGAGCTCTTCCAGGGTCCGCGGCACCTCGCCGCCGTGGTTCGCGCACAGAGAGGCGGCAAGGCCGATGCAAGAGGCCGCCTTGGCTCTGTAGAAGCCGAGGGGATGGAGAATGTCTTCGAGCTCAAGGCGGTCCGCGCCGGCAAGGGCCTCCGGTCCGGGATAGGCTTCGAAAAGGCGCGGGGTGACGGTGTTGACTCGCGCGTCCGTGGTCTGCGCCGAGAGGACGGTGGCCACCAACAGTTCGAAAGGATTCGAGTAATCCAGTGCGCACGCAGCGTCGGGATAGAGCGCCGTCAGGCGGCGGTTTATCTCAAAAGCTGCGTCCTTGCGGGCAGAAAGGGACCGCGGACGCTGTGGCAAAGAGGCACGTGAAGGCATGCCCCAAGCGTAACTCGCTTCGAAAACTCGAAATATGATCGACTGTGAGGTAAATTGCAATGTTAGAGTTTAGTGTGATCCACTACAAAGGATTGAACGACGGAAAGGGAACAGATGGACATTAGCGTTCTCAAGGCGGTTCCGCTCTTCAAGGACATCGACGCGGAGGACCTTGAGGCTCTCAGCCAGCTGATGAGCGAAACGTCTCTCAAACGAGGCGATTCGCTTTTCCGCGAAGGTGACGAGGGCGACCGCCTATACATAGTCACCGACGGCAAAGTCAAGCTCAGCCACTCGTCCGACGACGGCCGCGAGAATCTCATCGCCGTTCTCGGCCCGGGTGAGATCATCGGCGAACTCTCACTGTTCGACCTCGGCGCCCGTTCCTCCACGGTCACCGCGATCGCGCCCACCCGCCTGATCTCCTTGGCCCATAAAGACATGATGAACTTCATCAACCAGCATCCCGACATGGCCATAACCATGCTTCGAGAGCTGGCCCGTCGTTTGCGCAACACGAACGAGCAGATGGCCGATCTGGTCTTTTCCGACGTCCCCGGCCGCGTCGCCAAGGCGCTGATCGATCTGGCCAATCGCTTCGGAGAGCGGACTCCCGAAGGCATCTACGTCGCCCACGACCTCACGCAGGAAGAGCTTGCCCACCTCGTGGGCGCCTCCCGTGAAACGGTGAACAAGTCGCTTGCCGACTTCGTTTCGCGCGGCTGGATCCGCCTCGAGGGAAGAGCGGTTCTCCTCATCGAGATCGGGCGCCTCCAGCGCCGCGCCCACTGACGGAGCCCTCGGCGGTCGGAAGCGATGAGACTTCCGACCGCCGGAGCCTTGCGACGTGCGCGCGGTTGAGGCTTTCACACGGACCTCGCGACGCTTGCTCGGTTGCCGCGTTCACACGGTTGAGACATCCACGTTCACGCGGCTGGGCCGTCCACGCGACCCTCGCGGAGCTCACACGGTCGCGAACTGGACCTCGACTTCGACCGGGGTGTCCAAGGGGAGGACTGCTACGCCCACGGCCGAGCGCGAATGCCTTCCCGCTTCGCCGAAGATTTCCCCGAGAATTTCGGACGCGCCGTTGGCCACTGCGGCCTGCCCTGTGAAATCGGGCGCCGAAGAGACGAAGACGGTCACGTGCAGGACCCGAGACAGGCCGTCCAGCCCGCCGGCCTGCGCCGCAGCTGCGGCCAAGGCGTTGAGGGCGGCTACGCGGGCGAGGCCCTTCGCGTCTTCGGCGGGGACGTCCAAGCCGACTTTGCCCTTGGCGGGCAAAGCGCCGTCGACGAGCGGAAGCTGGCCAGAGGTGCGGATGACGTCGCCAAAGCGGGTCGCCGGCACGTATGCGGCAACGGGCGCGGCAACCGGCGGAAGCTCGATCCCGAGCTCGGCAAGGCGATCTGAGACGCCCATCCGTCAGTCCTTCGGCCGTTTGAGGTAAGCCACCAGGTTTTGCCCGTCGGGTCCGGGGATGACGGCGACGAGCTCCCACCCGTCGTCGCCCCAGGTGTCGAGTATTGCCTTTGTATTGTGAATGATCAGAGGAATTGTCGCGTACTCCCATTTCTGCATGGAGACAAGCTTACTCCCAGCCGCAGCGCGCGTCACTCGTCATCCTCGTCGCCTTTGCGTTCCCCCTCTTTCTTCTGAGCGTTCCGACGCGAGAGGCGCAGCGGCTTGCCTTCGCGGATCGCGACGAAAACGGGATCTGGGGAGGACGTGATGGACTCGTACCAATCCGCCTGTTCGGGGACGGCGCGCAGAAGCTGGCGTCGCTCGCGCTCGGTCAATCCGCCCCACAGACCATAGCGCATATTCGACTGAAGGGCGTCGGCGAGGCACATGAGGCGAACCGAGCAGTTGCGGCATATGTCCCTCATCTCCCTTTGCGCCGAAGAAGTGGAGAACAAAGCCTCGGCGTCGCAGCTCCCACAGTTCGCATTGTCCGCCCATCGCGGATCCAAAGGTCCTGCAGGCATATTCGCCTCCTAACAACGTCGTCGTTGTTGCTTGCCCTTAAACTCTTCGTACCCAGCCCTTATACATGACGAACGGGGACCCCCACAAGACC
>CAJPTB010000207.1 GCA_905373325.1 uncultured Ancrocorticia sp. | reverse complement strand
GCTGCTCATGGTCGCGGGTATGGAGCGCTACTACCAGATCGCACGCTGCTATCGAGACGAGGACTTCCGCGCCGACCGCCAGCCCGAATTCACGCAGCTCGACATCGAGATGTCCTTTGTCGACCAAGACGACGTCATCGCCGTCGCCGAGGACATTCTGCGAGAAGTGTGGGCGCTCATCGGATACGATCTCAAAAAGCCGATCCCGCGCATGACATACGCCGACGCCATGGAACGCTACGGCTCTGACAAGCCCGACCTGCGCTTCGGCCTCGAACTCGTCAATCTCACCGAGTATTTCGAGAACACGCCGTTCCGGGTGTTCCAGAATCCCTACGTGGGCGCGGTCGTCATGCCCGGCGGCGCGTCTCAGCCGCGCCGGGCCTTCGACAAGTGGCAGGAGTGGGCGAAGGCTCGCGGCGCGAAGGGCCTCGCGTACGTGACGATCGCCGAGGACGGGAAGCTCGGCGGCCCGGTCGCGAAAAACATCTCGGAGGCCGAGAGAGCGGGGCTGGCAGAAAAGGTCGGGGCCAAGCCGGGCGACTGCGTGTTCTTCGCCGCGGGTTCGCCGATCGAGGCGCGTGAGCTGCTTGGCGCCGCGCGTCTGGAGATCGGCAAGCGCTGCGGCCTTATCGACCCGAAGGCGTGGGCGTTCACATGGGTTGTCGACGCGCCGCTGTTCAAGCCCTCGGGGACGGCCGCCGCGGAGGGCGACGTCGCGCTCGGCCATTCGGCGTGGACCGCCGTCCACCACGCCTTCACCTCGCCCAAACCCGAATGCCTCGACTCCTTCGACGTCGACCCCGAAAACGCACTGGCCTATGCCTACGACATAGTTTGCAACGGAAACGAGATCGGCGGAGGGTCGATCCGCATCCACAGACGCGACGTTCAGGAGCGGGTTTTCAAGGTCATGGGGATCTCGGCCGAGGAGGCGCAGGAGAAATTCGGCTTCCTGCTCGACGCTTTCAAGTTCGGCGCTCCGCCCCACGGCGGAATCGCCTTCGGATGGGATCGAATCGTCTCGCTCCTGACCGACGCCCCCTCGATTCGGGACGTCATCGCCTTCCCGAAGATCGGCGCCGGCTGGGACCCCCTCACGGACGCGCCCGCGCCGATCACCGCGCAGCAGCGCAAGGAGGCCGGCGTGGATGCGAAGTCCCGCGAAACGGAGCCGGGCGAGAAGCAGGGAGAAGCGGGCCGAATCTGAATCTCGGTCGCAGCGCGCCGTTTGCGGGCGTTCAGATACGGCGCGGTTGAACGTCGAGGATTGCGAAATGCACGGTTGACGTTATTATTGCCTGTCATTAGCATTTTGCTCGATGAGCGAAAAAAGTAAGGGCACCCTGACAGACAGTCGGGATGCGAGCGATGTCCGCGCCGTTTCGCTAGGGCTGTGGGCATCGGGGCTCCGCTGCGTCATTGTCTACGTCATCGCGCCGGTCGTCGGCGTGTTTGGGCCTTTCGGCGTCGGCCTGGCGCTTGTGGTCCAAGCGGCCGGGGCGATGGTTTGCGTCGGCGGCGCCCGCAATCTTTGGATGCGGCGGCATCGTGCACGCTATGTGTACGCTGCCGTCGCCGCAGCGACATGCCTGTCGACGATCTCTGCGCTGCTGACGCCCGCCGGGCGTTTTTGAGAGGGGGCAAAACATGTCTCACGCAAACGAGCAGCGGAATTCCTCGGCCCGCGGCAAGCGGGCGAATCGAGACAAGGAGATCGCTCCGCCACCGAACCCAGCCGATTTTGAAAGCCCTTCCGGTCGAGCGAAACGGCCGCCGCGCACGTCGAAAAGCCGGAAACCCTCGGCGTCGAGAGGCAGGAGGCGACGCGGCCGGCAGAAAACGCGTCGCGCCATGGTGCTCGCACACAGGTGGGTTTCGCTGGCCGCCGGAGTCGTTTTGCTTGCCTTCACCACCAGCGGTTCCGTGCTGCTCTATAAGCAAGAGATAATCGAGGCGTCGAATTCTTCCGCCTACGCGGCCTCTGAAGGGCCCAGCCGCGTAACGCTTCCCCAAGCTTTGGAAATCGTCAAGGCCAACCATCCCAAAGACCCTCCGAAGTCGGCCACGCGCTTGGACGACGTCGTCGAAGTCGCGACGACGGACGAGAAAATCTACACCGTGGACCGCGCGACGGGAAGAGAGCTGGGCCAAGCGAAAACTCCGGAGTGGCTCGAGTTCCTCAGCAATTTCCACCTGTGCTTTCTCAGCTGCGAGGGGCAGGCAGGCTACGTTCCCATTATGGCTGCGGAGGTTCCGCACACGGCGTGGCTGACGGGAGGCGAAGAAAACGCCACCGTGGCCGCGCTGGTTATCGGACTGTATGGCCTGATTCTTCTGCTTCTCGTGGTCACCGGGCTTTGGATTTGGTGGCCGCGGCACGGCCGATGGCGCGCATCGGTGACTGTGCGCTGGGGGAGGGGGCGCTTCGCACGTGACACGGACTTGCACAAGGTGATTGGCCTGGCCTCCTTGCCCTTCCTCTTCCTCTGGGGATACACCGCGGCCGCCTTCGAGTTCGAGCCCGTAAGCCAGCTGTGGTACGCGATCACGCCGGGAACGGAGCAAGAAGCCCCTGAGCCCGCTTCAGAGGGCGAGGGGAAAGACATCTCCCCTGCCGAGGCTGTGAACGCCGCCCGCGCCCTCGCGCCCGGGGATCTGACCGGAATTGTTTTGCCGGACGCCGACGAGCCGACTTCGACGTACACCGTTTCGTTTTCCGACGGCGTCGACCCTTACGCGCACGGCTCGTCCCCCGGCAACGTGAGAATCGCCGTCGATCGCCATTCCGGGAAAGCCACGCGGACCGACAGCACCGGCAAAGAGCCGATCGCGCAGACAATATGGTCGTGGAACTTCCCGCTGCATTCAGGAGTGTTCATGAACGGCTGGTGGCGGATCATATGGCTGGTCTTTTCGTTGACGCCCTTGGCTCTGGCTGCGACGGGCCTTTCGACGTGGCTGGTGCGTCACAAGAACGCCAGGCGCAAACGTGAGGCTGCGGCTGCCAGAACGCGGGCAAAGCAAGGTGGAACGGCGGGCACAGGCAATAGTCCGGGCGGAGCCGGTCGCGGCGCAAACCGGCGAAGGAGGCAAACGGGAGGCGAAGTCAACCCGCCTCGAGGAAACGGGGCCGACGTCGAGGACGCTTCCTCACCCCCGCCTGCGCCAGTAGCCGACCAATCCGACGGTCAAGGCGAAAGGCCATAGAGCCGCCGGACCGTACGCGGCGACTAAGACCGCGCGCTGCGCCGAGTTCATGCCCGCCATCGGAGTCCAGCCCTCCCAAACCCCCGCACTCACGCCTATGATCCGCACCGCAATCACGCCCACGACGTAGTAAAGGCAGAGCGCCCCGGCGCCGCCGACGATCGCAGCGAGGCGACGGTGGACGGTCTTTCCGCCCAGGCGCGGAACCCACTTCGGAACCTTTTCGCCCCAGCCGTAACACAAACCCAATGAAAGCGCTGCTGCGCCCGCTTGCAGCGCGTCTAAAAGCAGAACATAGAGGGCGCCCGACGCGCTCGAGCGGTAAATGTCGGCCTCCGCGAAACCTGTGTCGGCTCCGGCGAGCATCGCGGTGCGCCAGCAAACGGAGGGCAGGGGGCTGAGGAAGGCGATCCAGCAGGCTGCCTTTGCCCACCGTTGGGGTTTGCGGCCGACGACGCCCGGGGAAGAAGCAAATAGATGCGGGAATCTAAAACTCATGGCCTCAATATACCGCTATACTCAGATGCCATGGCGCGTCCGGTGAAGTACAGCCTCGACCAGATACTCGACGGCGTCGCGATTGCGGCCCGCGAGCGGCGGATCGAGGTTTCGATTGCGGACATTGCAGCCGCGGCGAACGTGCCTTCGGGCTCGATATACCACCGCTTTTCCTCACGGCGGGAATTGCTTGTGCAGCTGTGGCTTCGCTCGATTCGCCGCTTTCAGGAGGGTTTCGTTCGAGCGCTCGACGGCGACCCGCCGGAGCGCGCCGTCGTCGCCGCGGCGCTCCACACGCCGACGTTCTGCCGGAGCAACCCGATGGACGCCATGGGAATGACGCTTTTCCGGCAGTGGGAGCTCGTCGATGACGCGCCCGACCCCTGCGCCGAGGACGTGCTGCATGTCAACGACGGCATCGACGCCGCCACGGCGAGGCTCGTTGAGCGTCTGCGCGGTTTCCGCGACGAGCG
>CAJPTB010000206.1 GCA_905373325.1 uncultured Ancrocorticia sp. | reverse complement strand
CGACAACCGCACACAAATGATCCCCCGCACCGGCAACGTCTGTCACTGCCTCCGGTGAGAAAATATAGGACAAGTGATTGTAATCCGCGTCTCTGCGGAGCTGTCGTCTGTCGTTGAGGCCGCCGCACTTGAGAGCATCCACCATGTCGGTTGTGCAGATGTTGTAATCCGCGTAAAAAACAGCTTTAACCTTTTTGTTTAAAGGCTCCAAAGGAACAATGTTTCTAAGATTGCGGTGATTGCCCTTTTTAAGATTGGGGAAAAAGCAGTAGACCTCTTGGCCTTTTGTTTTCAGACAAAGGTGATGTCTGCCTACCGACACCGATGCAAAGTCACTCCGATACGTGTTGAGAGGGGCCAGCTCGGGCGAGGCGCTCCTCGTTGAAGACGCCACAATGCACACCACGAGGGCAAACGCTCGAAAGAAACGCTTGACGATCAGAAACTTACGGCTGGACTGTTGGCTCATAGGTCTACTCGCTTTGACAGTCTTCATTGGCGAATCATCTCGTTTTCAGTGTCTCGACGTCTTGAAGGGACACAACATTGTTTTGCGCCGTTCGGCGCGCCGGTCAAGTGAACCGATAGCCGAAACAGAGTTGGAGCGGCTCGCTTTACGGGGCGCATTAAGGCCTCCAACCTGTTTTCACGAAGTTAATGTACTGTTGTACGCGGGCGTCGTCCCCTGTGACGACACCAGTTTTGGGGTTGATTCCAACCAACCAGTTGCCCTGCTCGTCCATAAAACGTCGATTGCTGTCGGTTACTTTTCTATTGAAATCGATGGCTTGATTCTTATAGCTAGTGTCGTGTTCATTGACTATTATGCGAGTCATTTCTTTAACTTCTGCATTGTCGACGTTGGAACTCAACCTCGTTCTCCTTCTTAGGAGCCTTTCACATACTTTAATTTCATCTTCGTTGCTTTCTGACGAGGCGGGTCCATTGCTGCCCAGTTTCGCGTCTGCGAGCATGCCCCCTATCTGGTCCTCAGGGAAAGAGCCTGCTCCTTGGACCATAATTTGCAAGCTTATAGTGTTTAAATCGCTTAGCGATCCGCCCTCCGTCACGTACAAGTCTGCAGCAAGTGATTCCGTGTCAATCGTATTGAATATGTTGATATACTTAGTTCTAAGTATTTTTATTTCATATTTAATATCTTCTGAGGATGACGATCCTTTATTCTCTCGATAAGCTGCTTCTAAGCCCTTTTCAAATCCCTTCTTCAAAGAGTCTGTGAGCGTCGACTTCGCTTTCTTGCTGAAAGCTATGTCTTTGAAGAAGTCGGAGTCCGCTTTATGCATGGACATTACTAGGTTCTGAGTCAGCGCTAGATGGTAGCTGCCTTTCTTTCCTGACCTTCCTTCTGTGGCACCCGCGACTCCTGTCGGACCACTTATTTCGTCGGCGAGGTCTGATCCGTATTCCTTGAGAATGTCTCCGGATTTCTCTCTCAGGCCACGATTGAAGTAGCCAAAACGGTCCTGCCCCTCGTGTTCGGCGTCCGATTGAGACAGCCCATCGATGTAGCCTTGCAGAAACTCTCGAACTACATACGGCGACTGCGGTTGGCGGGTGTCCGAACTAGCTTTGTCGATGATCTCACCGAGAGCGTTCCCATAGTCCAAGTAGAACATTTCGTTTTCATTTTGATATGGAAGAAGGCGTCTGTGTCCAACAAGGTAACGGACTAAGCTCGTTGGTTGATCGACAGTGTTTTTTACAGCAAACGGCGCTTCCGTCGCCAAGAAAGTGCGTGAGGCTGCGGCATTGCCGCCCATCCCGACTAACATGTTCTGAATTGGATCCCACGTTTTTGTCAGCGGAGGGCGGTATTCCACATTTGGAGGGGCAAACGGGCCAGGATGCTTGTAGTCCCAGCTAACGATGTCATCCGCTATCGCGTGTTTTCCGTTGAGAAAAGCATCTCCCAATCCTAAGTGCGCACAGCTTTTCGCGGCGTCGGCTATCATGCCGCTGATGAGATAATACCCGGGTTTTCCATGCCCCTTGGCAGACGCCTCTTTTCCGTTCCAATAGCTCGGGCCTAACTCGTTCAAGCCGTCCAGGTACCTCGCTCTTTGTTGTTTCAACGATGTGTCGAAGTCGTATTTGATCCCGTCGAGTCCGGTGTTCCAGGCATTCCAAAGATTGCGGCCATCCGCGTCAAGACTGTTTCGAAGGCCTCCGGTGGTGAGTATGAGAGAGCTTCCAAGGATGGCGCTCACCTCTCTGGCGGAGTCCTCAGAGAAGTGATTGGTTGTGCTGGCAAGCGACGCCAGTCTCAGAGTGTTGTTCGCGCCTAATGTCAGCCCAAACGCATTGGCGAAGAAAGGATCCTTGGCCATTCTTTCGCCGTATGCAGTCTTGAAATACTCGAGGTCCTTTTGTTCGATCTTGCTTTTCAGGCGACCGTTGGTTGCCATGAAGACTTGGGTCGCCTTTTTGGCGTCGGCTCTGGCGGAGTCCCAACGGGCCTGAGCGGAAACGTCCCCGCTGTGACCGAGAGCGCGTGGACCGGAGACGTCTCGCTTGGTTGACATAGCACAAGCCGATTCGCGGGACGACGACGTCCCGGCAGAGCCGATTTGATGGTTTTCAGATGGCGCGCATCCCGAGACGGCGACGAACAAGGACAGCAAGAAAGCCACGAATGACCTGCTGTTTCTGAGAAGATTTCGCGAGTTCATGAGAGTTTCCCACCGGGTGCTGAAACGCGGAGCTTCTCGGACTCTAGCCGTTTTTGCTTGGCCCGTTCACGTACTGCGTGACTTGAAGAACGCTCTCGTGCGAGGGCGCCGCAAAGCCGAGTTGCCCCGATTCCCGCCCTTGCGCGGCCAAAACTGAGATCGCCCATGTGCGCTTCCTTCCAGAAGTTTGACGTGATACGCAAACCTTAGCACTGCATGAACGCTTTCGCGGGATGTTTCAACATGTGAGCCGCCAGCTCAGGCGGCCTGCCGGAACTGTGCGAAAGTGGAGCGGCATATTAGAAAGGAATTCAACATCCCTACGGAATCGGGCATGGTTGACTCACTAAACATGATTGACTCCGGCTGCCCGTTTCAGACAGCGGCTTGGAGGCGGTTCAGGGTCGGAAAACAGGGGTGCCCCAGCCGTTGGGCGGGGCACCGCGTCGGTAGAATTCGCTTCAGCCAGAGTACAGGGCTGTCTCGACTGGGCGAGACAGCCTCAGTCGGAGAGCTTGAGTCCGCGGAAGCGGTTAAGCGCCGCTCCGGCGTCGACCCTTCGGGGCCGTACGAGGAAGGCCGGGTACTCGCGCGCTCCGAAACGCCTTAAAGTGTCCAGCCCGCCGCTCGTGAGCATGCGTTCGACCTGATCGAGAGCTTCGCCGACGGTGAGCTCTCCGTAGCAGACATGTTCGAGCATGCCCCGCACGATCCAGGCGATCGCTTCGCTTTGGCCGCTCTCGACGATCTGTTCGACGTCGGCGAGGCTGATCGTCTGGTTGTCGAGGATGATGCCGTCGGTCCCGGCCGCCTTCGTTTTCGGGCGGTCGTTCTGCACGTTCTCGGGAAGCGGGCAGCGCTTGGACTCGGAGACCGGCCAAGGCTCGTCCGTTCGTTTGCGCGGTTGTTCTTCAACCACCTTGCGGGCCCTGTCCGTCACGTCGTAGCACTTATAGGTGTCGAGCATGATGACTCTGTCCGCTGCGTCCAGGTAATCTCCGGTTCCGCCCGTGATGATGAGAGTCGAGACGCCGCCGGTGTCGGCAAGTGCGCGAATGCGATCGACCAGAGGAGTGATGGGCTCGGATTCCACGAGCGTGCGCATCCGAGAGTCGCGCATGAGCAGGTTGGACGCCGAGGAGTCTTCGTCGATGAGCAGCAGGCGCGTGCCCAGCTCGATGGCCTCCATTATCGAGGCAGCCTGGGAAGTTGAGCCGGAGGCGTTTTCGGTGGTGAAGCGAGCGGTGTCTGCGCCGCCGGGAAGTTCGGTGATGAGCGGAGAGACGTCGACGCCGGTCACGGCGCGCCCGTCCGCCGCTCGAACCTTCACCGCGTCGTCGACGGTCGCGACCAGTTCGCGCCCGTCGCCCGGGATGTGGGCGTAGACGCCGCGCTGGAGGGCGTTGAGCAAGGTCGATTTGCCGTGGTAGCCGCCGCCGACGATGACCGTCACACCGGGTTCAATCGCCATACCCTTGACGAGGCCGGCGTGGGGG
>CAJPTB010000205.1 GCA_905373325.1 uncultured Ancrocorticia sp. | reverse complement strand
ACGCCGTGACCGACGAAAGCGAGGAAACGCTTATAACCGAGCTCGTGCGCGAGGCGGCTCTGAGGGATCTGCGCGACGAGCTTCCGCATTCTCTGGCCGTGACGATCGAGGAAGTCGTCGGCGACCGCATCCACGTCAACCTCCACGTTGAACGCGATTCCCAAAAGGGAATCGTCATCGGCCGAGGCGGAGCCCAGCTCAAACGCATCAGAGTGCGGGCCCGCAAAGCGATCGAGCGGCTTTTGGGCAGGAAGGTCAGCCTCGACCTCCACGTGAAGGTGACGAAAGACTGGCAGCGCGACCCCAAGAAAATGGGACGGCTGGGCTTTTAGATGGCCGCCCGGAGGAGAGCCGCGGACGGGGCCTCGACGTCGGACGTCGGGGGATGCGAGCCGCGAGCGCTGCCCGCGCGCCATCCGAGGCTCCTCGCGTGGATTCTCGTCGTCTTCCTTCTCGGGATGTGGGGAAACTGGGCCGGCCCGCGATGGAATCCCGAGCCGATGCGCTCCGTCGTCGTCCCGGAGACGCCGGACACCGCCGTCGTAGGCAAGGCCCCCTCGCCCCCTGTCGGCACGTATCAGATCGAAAAACGGCGGGTGCAGATACGTTTGAGGGACGGAACGTCGATTCCCGCGCAGCTGACGACTCCCGTGGGCGTGCGCGGCCTCGTTCCGGGAATCGTCTTCGTCCACGGCACGGGGACGAAGACGACGAATGACTTCGACGAATCGACGGACCTCATCTCCTCGGCCGGCATAGCGACCCTCGTGCCGATGAAACGGACGGCGAACTATTCGACGACGCACCGCGACTACCTAGCGCTGGCCGACGACTACGAGGACGCGCTTTCCCACCTGCTCGGCGTCCCGGGCGTCGATCCCAAAAGATCTGGGCTGTACACGGTTTCGGAAGGATGCTTCATCGGGCCTATCATCGCGGCGCGCAACGCCTCGGTCTCCTTCGTCGTCCTCGTCTCGGCTCCGGTTCTGCCCATCCGCGTGCAGGGTGCGCTGGCGGCGGACGCCTACTTGCGGCGGCTCGGCGCGCCCAGCCAGATGAGGGAGGTCGTCTCCAAGCTTGTCGGCCAGCAATTCGGCGAGGATTTCCGCTACATCGACTTCGACGTGTCGCAGTACCAAAGGAAGATGACGATGCCCGTCCTCATGGCCTACGGGACGGACGACATGTCGATGCCCACGGTCCAAGGGCCGGTCATCATGCGCTCGGACCTCGAAAAGGCGGGCAACAACTCACTGACTGTCCGCTACTACAAGGGAGGGCACGGGCTGAAGGTCGACGGCGTCGCGCAGGCGGCCCCCATGAGGGACGTTTCCGACTGGGTCAACGGCCTTCCCTCCACGGCCTCGGCCGAGCCCAGGATAGCAGGGGAAAAGCCCGTCCAGGCTTACAAGGGGAAGAAGATGGCCGCAGCGCCCAAATTCGCCTCCGGAAAACAGCTTGTGCTCACACTGGGGGCCGGAGCGCTTGCGCTGATCGTTTCGTCTGTGCTTTTGGCCGTCGGGCGCATGCGAGTACGCGGCAAGAGGCTCATCGACACGGGCGGAATGGGGGCTTGCGTCGCGGCGTCTTCGGCCGGGATCATCGTAGCCTGGTGTGTCCTTGTGCTGTACCTTGTCGCCCTCGCCTATTATGCTGTGTCTTACCAGCGGAATCTCATCGTCGTTCAAGGCGGGTGGATCGCTTGCCAGGGAGCGGCGCTCCTTTCGGCGTGGCTTTTCGCCAGAGTTCCGTTCCGCTGGCACGAAAAGAAGCCTAAGATGCGTGCGGGCGCCAAGGCCGTCGTCGGTGCGGCGCTCGGGGGGCAGATCGTTCTTCTCCTCATGCTCGCTTACTGGGGACCGTTCCCCTCCTTGAGGTGAATCGTACCCATTCCCAGGGTTGGCTTGAAAAACTGTCGTAAGGTTATTCGCATGCAGATAACAGTGGCTGGAGTGACCGATCCCGGAAGGATCCGGTTCAGGAACGAGGATCGGTACCTGCTCCACCCACCCATCCTCGCCGTCGCCGACGGAATGGGAGGCCACCTCGTCGGTGACAAGGCGGCTCAGACCGTCATAGACTCCTTGGCCGCGGTCCCGTGGGACGGCGTCGACGGCGCCGACGCGGCCGCGAGGCTGCAAAAGTGCGTGGACGAGTCCAGGGCGAAGATCGTCACCGTGATCAAGGAAGGGAAGATCGAGGAGACCGCAACCCGCGTGGGCGCCCAGCCCGGAGCGGGCACCACCGTCGCGGGCGCCGTCTACATAGAGGCAGAGGCGAAGTGGCTCGTTTTCCACATCGGCGATTCGCGCGTCTACATGTGGCGCGAGGGGCGGCTCCGGCGGCTGACCCGCGACCACTCGCTTGTCCAAGAGCTCATCGACGAGGGCGAGCTGACGGAGGAGGAGGCCCGAGTCCACCCCCGCAAGGCGGTCATCACCCGAGCGGTGGGCAGCTACGGAGAATCCACCCTCGACACCTCTTACGTGGACGCCCGCGAGGGAGATACGATCATCGTCTGCTCCGACGGACTTTCCGACGAATTGGACGATTCGGACGTCTCTTCGGTTATTGTGGATGTCGAGGATGGCGAGGATGAAGTCAGCCTCGACGCTGTCGCATTCGCGTTGCGCGATGTAGCGTTGACTCGCGGTGGGCGCGACAACGTGACCGTGGCATTGATGAAGATTGGGGTTTCCGAATGAGCCTATCCCTTGAATTCTGCGGCGAGTGGTTCCACATCGATCCGGGCGAGCCCTTCCTCGTGGGCCGCGAAGGCCCGCTCGAACTCGACGACAATCAGTACCTCCACCGCCGGTTCCTCGTCGATGAGCTCTTGGACAAGCGAGTGGTCGCGGGTCAGCCGCCGGAGCCTCGTCATTTCTCACGTCGACGGAATGTGGTGGATTGAGAACATCGGAGCGCGTTTGTCCGCCACCCTGGCCGACGCGGAAGGCGTGACCCAGGCATACCTGCAGCCGGGCGCTCGGCTGCCGCTCGTCTACGCGGACACGACGCTGCTGTTCACCGCGGGGCGGACCACCTACGAGATGCGGCTCGTCAACAATCAGCCGGCATACGTCCCCTCCGCGGTGTCCGAGACGAGCGAATCCGGGGCGACGACGATCGGACCGATCGAGCTGACAAACTCCCAGCTGCTTCTTGTGCTCGCCCTGTCGGAGCCCGTGCTGACGGGCCGGGGTACGACCTCCTCCATTCCGTCGTCCCAGAACGCCGCCGACCGCCTCGGCTGGCCGATCACCCGTTTCAACCGCAAGCTCGACCACGTCTGCGACCGGCTCACCCGCTACGGCGTGCGCGGCCTGCACGGCGGCCCCGAGAAGCTGGCCGTCAACCGAAGGGCGCGCCTCGTCGAGCACGCCGTCGCCACGCGGCTGGTCACCCCCGACATGCTTTACCGACTGGAAGACCCAGCGGCCTACGACGACGCCAACTAGGCCATGGACACCGGCAACGCTCTAGACAACACCCAGGCCTGGGCCCAACACGTGGTTCGCTGGGGCACGGCGACCTCCGGCGACGCAGTCGCCTCGGGCGACGGGCTCATCGCCCAAATGCCGGTTTTCATAGTGACCGACCCGCACTCCGACGTGCTGCTGGCACGCGAGGTTTCGTGGATGATCGTCGACGCCTTCTCCGCGCTGCGGGCGGCGCACCCCGACGGACCGCTCGTGCGGCACGTCCACGACCTGTGGCGCGACATCACCAGAGGCATCGCGCGCAGGGTCGCCGAGGCGACGATTCTCAAAAACGGGGGAGGAATCGGCGACGTCGACGACGTCAGGCTCGCCGGGCTCATCGCCACCCGCATCGAGGATCGCCCGACCTGGATCGCCGTCTCCTCCGGAGGAATGGGAATCGTCACAGTCGACGAGAAAGGGGCGGCCGAGCCGCTGCCGCAGTTCGACGATGTAGGATATGACCTCCCGGGCGACCTGTGGACGATTCCGATGGAGGCCGGCCAGCGCTTCGTCGTCGCCACCGAGCGCGTTCGGGCGAAGCTCACGGGCAACCAGGCGCTCGTCGCCCTCGGGCAGCTCAAGCGCGCCGAGCGGGCCGCCTCCACCGTGCTTTCTCAAGCGGTTGCAGGAGCGGGAACCGGGGCGGACCAGGCCATCCTCGCCATCCTCGACATCCACAATAACCGAAGAGACGTCCGAATCGTCCAA
>CAJPTB010000204.1 GCA_905373325.1 uncultured Ancrocorticia sp. | reverse complement strand
GTCGTGGGAGCCGGAACTCGGCTCCGGCTCCCACGGCAAAAATCTCGGTGGGGATCGAGATCGTATGAGCGTTGCTGAATAGGCGCGGCGAGGCATCACACACACGCTAGAGCCGTGGGTCGCAAAAGCGGCCCACGGCTTCAAGCTATATGCCCGGCCCCGAACCTCGCCCTCACGGATTCAACCTTGATCCAGGGTTTCAGCCTCGTCGGCCCCCCATTCGTCGCAGGCCGACGCACGGCCGCGGCCGGGGGCCGGAGCGCGCCGTCGCTGCAAGCTCCGCTTCCGACTCACCTTCCCAAACGCCGCTCGCGCTGCGTGTAGTCGCGCAGCGCTCGCAGAAAGTCGACCTTTCGGAAATCGGGCCAGTACGCCTCGCAAAAGTACAGCTCGGTGTGAACCGTCTGCCACAGCATGAATCCGCTCATGCGCTGCTCGCCCGACGTGCGAATGACGAGGTCGGGGTCAGGCTGGCCCTTCGTGTAGAGATGGTCCGTGATGTCGTCGATCTTGATCGAGCGGGCCACCTCAGCAAGAGTCTTGCCGGACGTCGCCTGCTCAGCCAGCAGCGAACGCACGGCGTCGGTGATCTCTTGCCGCCCCCCGTAGCCGACGGCGATGTTCACCTGCATCCCCTTCACGTCGGAGGTTTTCGATTCGGCCGCTTCCATACGGGAGACGAACGGCTCGGGAAGCATCTGCAGGTTGCCGACCGTCTTCAAGCGCCACGTGTGAGCGGCGGCCAAGCGCTCAACCGCCGCGGCGATGATCTCCAAAAGCGTGTCGATCTCTTCGCGCGCCCGCTTGAGATTGTCCGTCGACAGCAGCCACAGCGTGACCAGTTGGACGCCGACCTCGTCGCACCACGTGAGGAACTCGTTGATCTTGTCGGCGCCGCGCCTGTGACCGAAAGAGGCGTTGCGCCCCAGCTCTTTCGCCCACCGCCGATTTCCGTCGAGCATGACGCCGATATGGCGCGGCAAATCAGCAGACCCCAGCCCGCCCATGAGCCTGCGCTCATACAATCTGTACAGCAATGCCGACGCGGCCACCTTCAACCTCCTATTGACTCGGTGAGACTAGCCTAGGTGACGCCAATCGCACATGCACGCGAAAGCTCAAGCTGCCGCCTAAAATGGCAGAGACGGATAGGAGTGGCATCATGACTTCAGCGGCTATATCGCGCAGGGATCGGCGCAGTCTTCTCGCTTCCTTGCCCAAGCCGAAGGCACGGGGATGGATTCACGCAATCACCGCGCCGCTGGCGCTGGCCAACGCAATCGTCTTGATCGCCCTCGCTCCGACGACGGGGATGAAGCTGGCGTGCCTGGTATTCGGGGTTTCTTCGGTCGTGCTCTTCGGGCATTCAGCCGTTTACCACCTCGGGAAGTGGTCTGCGAAAATCGAGCTGCTTCTGAAGAGGATGGATCACTCCAATATCTTCCTCCTCATTGCGGGAACCTACACGCCGCTAACGGTTGCAATGCTTGCGCCGCGCACAGCCGCTTACGTGCTGGGGACCGTGTGGGCAGGCGCCCTCGGCGGGATCTTCCTCGCCGTGTTCAAACCCGACGCCCCGAGATGGCTCTCGACGTCGCTCTATCTTCTGCTCGGCTGGATCGCCGTGTGGTTCCTCCCCGAGTATTGGACGGCAGGCGGCCCCGCCGTGGTCTGGCTGATCCTCGCAGGAGGGATCGTCTACTCCGTGGGGGCCGTTTTCTACGGCCTGCGGTGGCCTAATCCTTGGCCTCGCGTGTGGGGTTTCCACGAGTTCTTCCACGCGTGCACGTTGCTGGCTTACACCTGCCAGGCCGTGGCCGTCTGGTTCGTCGTCATGGCGGCGAAGTAGAGGCGACGCGGCGTTCATCGGCTCCACCTGGTAGGGTGAGCATCGGCTTGCCCGCTTCCCGCGGGCACAACTGTTCTTTGAGCGGGGATCGTCCGCGCGTCGTCTAAGCGAGGACGGCGTGCGTCTTCGCACATTCAATCGTCGGTCGGTGCGCGTACGCGCACCGACCATTGTTAAGGAGAACACATGACTGACGAAAGCAAGAGAGCGTGGCTCTCTCCAGAGTCGTACGAGCGCCTTCGGGCTGAGCTTGAGGAGATGACCACCGTCCGCCGCGCCGAGATCGCACGCAAGATCGAAGCGGCGCGCAACGAGGGAGACCTTCGAGAAAACGGCGGCTACCAGGCTGCCCGCGAAGAGCAGTCGAAACTGGAAGGGCGCATTGCCGAGCTCACGCATCTGCTCGAGAATGCGACGGTTTCCGAGCCGCCCGCCGCCACAGAAGTGCAGGCCGGGGTGATCGTCACTGCGAAGATCGCCGGCGAGGAGGAGCGCTTCCTTATAGGCTCCCGAGAGGCATCCGACCATTTGGACATCGAGATCTACCCCGAATCCGCTCCTCTCGGAAAGGCCATTCTCGGTCTCAAGGAAGGCGAGTCCACGAAGTTCGCCACGCCGACCGGGCGGAAGATCCCGGTTGAAATCGTCAAAATCGAGCCTTTCGAGGGCTGAAGATGTTCCTTTGGGAGTCTTCGGACAAACAAACGCCGGCGACGCCGGAGACCGCGCTTGCGGGACGCGACGCACCGGTTCTGCCTTCCCCCGCGCCCCATGCCGTCCTTGGAACCGACATTCTGGCCGAACCGGGGCCGGATCAGGAAGTTCTCTATCTTGCCTCCGGATGCTTCTGGGGCGCGGAAAAGCTCGCGTGGGAGCTCGGCGCCGATGCGACGGCGGTCGGCTACATGGGCGGTTTCACCCCAAATCCGACGTACGAAGAGGTGTGCACGGGCAAGACGGGTCACACCGAAACCGTGCGCGTCCTCTATGCGCCTTCACGGCTGCCGACCGAGCGCCTTCTCCAGGCGTTTTTCGAGTCCCACGACCCGACGAGCCTCAACCGCCAGGGAGGGGATATCGGCACCCAGTATCGCAGTGCGATCTTTCCGACGACGTCGCAGCAGGAGGAGCTTGCCAGGCGAATGATCGAGGCGTATCAAGAAGTTCTTGAAAACAATGGATTTGGGAAGATCGTCACGGAAGTGACGCCGGCTCTGGAGGCCGCTCCCTTCTACCCCGCCGAAGACTGGCACCAGCAATACCTCGACAAGAATCCGAATGGCTACCAATGTCACGCCCGCACCGGAATGGCATGCCCGCTGCCAGGCGCCGGGCCCGTCGCCAAGGTTGAGTAAACCGCCTCACGCTCCGCGGCCTCTTTCAGATTCCTCGTCACCCGCTTTCACCATCGTCCCTTGATGGTAGAGGGCCGTCCACCGGTCGGCGTCGTCGCGCCAAATCGTCGCCCTGCGTGTCACTCGCCCGGTCTGATCGAGCCGATACGTCACAAGATACGTCTCTCCGCCGAGGCGCTCCACACGGAAGTCGCTGACTTCCCAAGCTTGGCCAGGCATGCAGTCGGTTTCCTCGCTCAGGTTGTCCAAGGCCGTCCGACGGACGTCGTCACGCCCGTACACGGAACCGGAGGCGCCGATCCCTCGGAACCCCTCAGCCATGCACGCGTCAAAAGATTCCGCCGAATCGACGAACTCCTTCCTACAGCACAACGGCTCGCGTGCGCGCAGCTGGGAGGCGACGCTGGCCACAGAGGTCGCGTTCTGAGCCTTTGAGGAGCCCGACTTCGACGAAATCCGAGAAAACGCCTTCTCGTCCAAACCACCCGCGTCCAAGGCCTCAGCAGCCCCGACGGGCGCGGCCTCGGCGAGTGCGGCCTCGATGAGGCTGGCTGCGGCTGCGTCGAGGTCTGCCATGTCGAGGCGAAGGCGTTCTCCATCGCGGCTCTCGTCCCACGGGACGTATTCTCGGGCCTCGACTTGCGCCCACGTGGGCGGGGCGATCCCTTCGAGGTCCGCACTGCGCGAGACGACCCGGCGGCGATGCTCGCTCCGATCGGCGAGAACGCATTCGACCGCGACCAGCTTGGCGCCCGTTCGAGCCGCCGTGTCACGCCACATTGCACGGGTCAGCGGCAGAGGATTGACGAGGTCGACGGCGACGTCCCTGCCGAGGTCCAGGTTCGATCGGGCAAGCCCGGCAACGGCTTCATACCCGAGGCCGCCGACGTCGACGTTGCTGCGAATGAGCGGAGCCTCGACCTCATCGACACGCAGATAGACGCAATTCAACGAGGGAACGACGCGTCGAGCCAGGGTCGTCTCGCGCAGTGCGGACCTCGAAGGGATCGCCCCGCCC
>CAJPTB010000203.1 GCA_905373325.1 uncultured Ancrocorticia sp. | reverse complement strand
TCCCACCACCGCTCGTCAATGGGCCAAGGCCCCGCGTAATCGCGGATCGTCGCCAGAGCCTGCGAATTGGACCTTCAAGCCCTCGCCGTGACCGACCACGGCGGCTTCCCCGGCGTCGTCCAGCTTGCATCCGCAGCCAGGTCGGCCGGGCTGCCCGCCGTCATCGGAACCGAACTGACCCTTCTGTCCGAAGATCGAAGCGCCCAAGCTGATCCTCCCGGCGAGCACATCGTCCTCCTGGCTCGGGACCCCGAAGGATACAGACGCCTTTCCCGGACGGTGGGGGAGGCGATGCTGGCGAGCGGGGAAAAGAACCGCGCTCGCTACGAGCTCGAAGACCTGGCGGCTGCCTCCGGCGGAAATTGGATGGTCCTCAGCGGCTGCCGAAAGGGAGGCGTCAGACGCGCTCTGGAGGGGCTGGAATGGCAAGGGGCGGAGGGCTCCCGCGGCGGCTTCAATCCCGGGGCCTCGGCTTTTTCCGGGCCTTCTCCCGCTCTGTGGGACGTCGGCGCCGCCGTCGAACGGGTGCGTCGCCTCGAATCTCTTTTCGGCAAGGGAAACGTGGCGGTCGAACTGACGAACTCCGGCGCCCCGCTTGACCGCGAGCGCTGCCGCGCCCTCGTCGAAACGGCCAACCGGGCCGGCGTCTCCTACTTGGCCACAGGCAATGTGCACTATGCGCGCCCTCGCGACAGGGACGTCGCCGACGTCTTCGCCGCCACGAGGGCTCGAAGCACCCTGGAAGAGATCGATCCCTTCCTCCCGGCCAACGGTTCGCACCTCCGGTCGGGGGCGCAGATGCTCTCCCTGCACCGAGACCACCCCGAAGCCGTGGCCGAGGCCGCCAGAATCGGGGCCGAATGCGCTTTCGACCTGGCGCTCGTCGCCCCTGCCCTTCCCGATTTCCCCGTTCCCGAAGGCCATACCGAAGCGAGCTGGCTGCGTTGCGTCACCCGCGAGCGCGCGCTTGAGCGTTACGGGCCGCGCTCGTCGAATCCGCGGGCCTGGGAGGTGATCGACCATGAACTCGACGTCATCGTCGGCCTCGGCTTTCCCGGGTATTTCCTCATTGTCTGTGAAATCGTCGACTTTTGCCGCAGCCGGGGCATCTGGTGCCAAGGCCGGGGATCGTCGGCGAACTCGGCGGTCTGCTTCGCCTTGGGCATCACCGCTGTCGACGCCGTCCGCCACAAGATGCTCTTTGAACGCTTTCTTTCTCCGGGGCGTTCGGGTCCGCCCGACATCGACGTCGACATCGAATCCGACAGGCGGGAAGAGGTCATCCAACACGTCTATGAACGCTACGGAAGAAAATGCGCCGCGCAGGTCGCCAACACCATCTCTTATCGCCCGCGCTCGGCCATACGCGATGCCGCAAAAGCCCTCGGATACGAGGAAGGGCAAGTCGAGGCATGGCTGCGGTCCGTCGAGCACAAGGTCCCTGCGAAAGCCGACGCCGGCGCAGGCTATGAGCCCGCGGGCTACGAGGCGGACGTGCCCGCCGCTGTGGCCGATCTCGCCTCGCGCATGCAGAGGCTTCCCCGCCACCTCGGCATCCACCCGGGAGGGATGGTCCTGTGCGACCGTCCGGTGATCGACGTGTGCCCGGCGGGCTGGGCGCGGACGCCGGGACGCACCGTCCTTCAATGGGACAAGGACGATTGCGCCGAAGCCGGGCTCGTCAAATTCGACCTTCTCGGGCTCGGAATGCTCACGGCTTTGCGGAAGTCGTACACGCGGCTGACCGACGCCGGAATCACGGGAAGCGACGGGAAGCCCCTCGGGCTTCACAACCTTCCCCAAGAAGACCCTCGCGTCTACGCCCTGCTCCAAGCGGCCGACACGGTCGGCGTCTTCCAAGTCGAATCGCGCGCCCAGATGGCCACTCTTCCGCGCCTGCGCCCCGAATGCTTCTACGACATCGTCATCGAGGTGGCCCTCATCCGCCCCGGCCCTATCCAGGGCGACGCCGTCAGCCCCTACCTGGCAAGGCGCCGGGGCCGAGAACCTGTCACGTATCCGCATCCCTTGACCAAGCCGGCCCTGGAAAAAACCCTCGGAGTCCCGCTCTTCCAGGAACAGCTCATGCAAATAGCGATCGACGTCGCCGGTTTCACCCCGGCCCAGGCCGATCGGCTGCGCAAAGCGATGGGCGCGAAACGCTCGCACGAACGCATGTCCGAGCTCAAAAGCGAGCTGTATTCGGGGATGGCCGCCAAGGGCGTGCCCTCGGGCGTCCGCGAGGAAATCTATGACAAGCTCGACGCCTTCGCCGAATTCGGCTTCCCGGAGTCCCACTCCTTCTCCTTCGCCTACCTCGTCTACGCCTCGGCATGGCTCAAAGTCCACTTTCCCGAGCACTTCTACGCCGGAATGCTGGCGGCCCAGCCCATGGGCTTCTACTCTCCCCAGAGCCTTGTGGCCGACGCCAGGCGCCACGGCGTGCACGTGGCCTCTCCGTGCGTCGTGCGTTCGCTAGGCGAGGCGAGCGTGAGGAAACGCGATGCCGCAGAGCGCGACGGTGCGAAATGCGACGGAGAACGAGCCGAAACGGAATGCGATGAACCCGAGTGCGGCGACGGCGCCGCGGCTTTTGCGCGGCTCGTCGATCCCCATGGGGACCTGGAAGTGCGCCTCGGCCTCGATTCCGTTCGGGGCCTCGGCGCCGCAGCGGCTTCCAGGATTCTGAAGGCCCGCCGGGATGCGCCTTTCGCCGATGCGGCAGACATGGCCAGGCGCGCCAGGCTGAGGCGGGGGCAGCTCGAGGCGCTCGCCGCCGCGGGGGCTCTGCGGGCCCTCGGAATGGGCAGGCGCGAGGGAATATGGGCGGCTCAGGCCCTCGCCGACAAAACTGTTCAAGGAAAAGGCTGGTATCAGCCTGCCCTCCCGGGAACCGAGAGCATCGGCACCGCCCCGGCCCTTGACGAGATGACCGAGCAGGAGGCCGCGATCGCGGACATTTCCAGCACCGGAGTCTCTGCCGGGTCCTATCCCACGCAGTTTCTTCGCGGCGAACTGGCCGGCCGAGGGGTCCTGAAAATCTCCGACTTGGGGGAGGCGCCCGTCGGCAAACGGGTGCGCGTCGCGGGAGTGGTCACGCACCGCCAGCGTCCGTGGACGGCCACGGGAGTCACATTCATCTCGTTGGAGGATGAAACGGGAATCCTGAACGTCGTGTGCTCAACAGGGCTGTGGGACCGATGCCGCCAGGTCGCAAGGAGCAGCCAGGGCCTCGTCGTCAGGGGGATGGTCGAACGCGGCGACGACGCCATGAACTTCGTCGCCGACGCTCTGGAGCCGCTCGCCCTTCCGGTCCAAGCCAAGTCACGGGACTTCCGCTAGCCCGCAATCCCCGAAAGGCGAAGCTTTGCCGTAGACGAACGGAGATTCCCGGCCGTAGACGGGAAACGGGGGCCTGCCCATAGAATTGTGCACATGTCGCTTATCAAGATCCTGTTCAAGGCTGCCCGCAAAGCGGGGCCCGCCGCGCTGCTCGCCGTCGTCCGGTACGGCCCCGAACTGCGGAAACTCGTCAAAGACAACCCCCGCATGGTCGAATCGATGACCAAGCGTTTCCGTGCCGTCGCCGGAGCGAAGGAAGGCCCGTCCGACAAAAAGGGCCTGCACCGTCGCGTCGAGGTCCTCCACGAGCAGGTCACATACGTCTACGCCTCGGCCAACACGTCCGACGTCGCACGCCAAGCCGCGAAATGGCGGGAAGAGCTCGAACGGATCGATCACGCGATTCCCATCGTCGAGTCGATGAGCAGGCGCGAGCAGGCGGCCGAGCGCAAGAAGCTCGTCCGCAAACTCGACGAAATCTCCGCATCGGTGCTGGCTGCGACGGTGGAGGACGCCGTCGAGGACGCCCAGATCGTCGAAGAGAGCGACGAGGAGACGGGCGCAGGCGATTCCAAGGACGGAAAGAACGGCGGCGCGGCCGGCGACGAGGGCTCAGCAAGAAACGGCGGCCCGTCAGGGAGTGACGGCTCGGCCGAAAAGGGCGGTGCGGGAGCAAACTGAGGCTCGGGCGCAAACGGAGAAGCCGGCACAAAGGGAGGCGTCGGCACAAAGGGAGGCGCCGGCACAAAGGGAGGGTCGGCCGGAAATGGCAAATAGAAGCATATAGAACGCAATAATGCGGAAGGGTGCATCCCCTGGTGTGGGGATGCACCCTCTTGCTTGTGCGCGGAGGGGGACTTGAACCCCCACCCTCTATACGAGGACTAGCACCTCAAGCTAGCGCGTCTGCCTATTCCGCCACCCGCGCAG
>CAJPTB010000202.1 GCA_905373325.1 uncultured Ancrocorticia sp. | reverse complement strand
GTGCGCGTTCGTCTGCGCTGAGTGCCTGGCCGACGGCGCTCGCTACGACGTCGAATCCGCACGCGTCCCGAGCCTTCCTTGCGATCCGGCTTTCAGGCTTCCGGCTCCCCGACGCGGCGAGGGAGAGCTCGCAGCCGACGCCGAGCTCCGCATCGGCCTGCACGTCAAGCTTGCCGAGCAGGCGATGATGTCCGCGAAGGCCGAGGCGCTGCGCCCATTCGACCTGACGGTGGCTCAGTACGGCGCGATGCTCTCGCTCTACTACGTTCCAGGGCAATCGCCCTCGCAGCTCGCACGGGCCGTGGCGGTCACCCCGCAGACGATGGGCGCCACGCTCGACAAGCTCGCCTCCAAGAGCCTGGTGACGCGCAAGCCCTCGAAGCTCCACCGCAAAGTGCTGGTCGTGACCCTCACGCCCAAGGGCGAGAAGCTGCTCGTCAAGGCCGACGCCGCCGCGCGCGCCGTCGAAGAGCGCATCGGCCAGGCACTCAGCGCAGACGAACGCGCACAGCTGCGCGAGCTGCTCAAGCGCGTAAGCGCCGCTCTTGAAGAGTCGGATCCTCCGGTGAGCGCTGCTAACACTGAGTCTGATCCCGACGACTGATCTTTCTTGAAGATCCGACAAATTGCAGCTCGAAACCGAAGGCTGTAAGCGCGGATACTGTCACAAGGTCCAACTTTGCCAGAGAGGCAGCGTTTGCCAATCTTTGGGTGTTCCCATGTGGCTGATGGGGAGCGCAGGTATATCCGGATAGGTTGACAGAGTGCGCGGAAGCAATGTTCGATCCCCGATGCCAAGAACAGTGAGCAAGTACTGAATGAGAGTGAGCTGACCGAAGCATCGGTTGAGCGCCTTTTTTGCCGCAGCCAACTCAGGATGCGTTTCTACTTTGGGCAAGCGCGGTTTAAGTGTGTAGACCCGGTTAAACATGCGGGCATGATGAGCCGAGTAGTTGCGAACGATGTTAAGTGCCCTAATCCATGACCCAAGTCGCGCCGCGGTCAGTTTCATGCGAGCGGCGATAACGTCACAGACAGCAATTGGCGACAACCGGTACAAATAAGCCAGCGAACCCCAGCCCATAACTTCCACGGCTGCCCAGATCGGGAGCTGCCCTCCATACTTCCGCTGGTGGTGCTTGACGAAGTCTTCGCGAGAAAGGGACAGCTCTTTATCATATCGGTCTAGCCACATCTGATACTGCTGCGACGGTTTTGCGGCCGAACGCTTCTGACGGGCTCCTGGCCCTAACAACGCTGGGCGCAGGTGGACGAGCGGGTCAAGATGCCCAAGCTCGTGTCCGAGCATTGCCTTTAAAGCCAATTCCACTGGAGTCAAACAGTCAAACACGGCCGAGCGAAGACGTTCGTCGAAATCGTACAACGCGGCGACATCGGTGAAGTTGGTGCCGTCGACGAAGACATCAAGCCGGTGGCGGCCATCAGAATTTAGTTGCCGGAACGGATACCAGTAGCCAGAGAACCTGTAGTAGTTAACGCGTTCCAAGACTCGCCGAGCGTAGGCAACGTCATTAATCTGCATGCCGCGACAGCGCAGCAGTGCGATTTGTTCGCCATGCGTCTTGAACGTCTTAGATGGCTGCGGCACGCTCGACCTCTTAACACAGATCGCAAAAAGAGGACCGGCCCTGGACTGCTCCGAGAAGCAGCGGAACCGGTCGTGATGTTTTTAGCATATCCGAACTAGTCAAGGTTAACAACGTGTCGAAGCAGGCCTGCCTTGGCACTGGAGCAAGGAATTCTCCAGTGCGCCTAGCAGACAGAAGACCTTGCCTGTAGGCACCGCCTCGGAGCGGATGTAGACATTCGGAGCGGATGTAGACATTCGAAGAGCGCTCGAAGAACGCTCCCAATGTCACGACCCACGTGGGTCAGTAGCGTGAGCCGTAGGCCTGAGGAAGTCTGTCCAGGCGCTCGCGTTCGGCGTCGGACAGCCGCAGGCTGGCGGCTTCCAGATTCTCGGCCAGGTGTTTGCCACTGCGTGTCCCGGGAATCGGTATGACGTTGTCGGCCAAGCCTAGAAGCCACGCGAGGGAGACTTGGGCCGACGTCGCCCCGTGCGCCTCGGCGATGCGGGCGATCTCCTCGCCGATCGCGCGGTTGCGTTCGAATGCCTCGGCCGTGAACCGCGGATTGACGGAACGAATGTCGCCGCTTTCGAACATGCCCGGGGCAAGCGTTCCGGTCAGGTAGCCGCGCCCAAGCGGCGCAAACGGCACGAAGGCGACGCCGTTGGCCAGGGTCCACGCGAGGAGGCTGCCGCCGGCCTCGGCACCGGCTCCCACATCACCGGGCGCCTCCCCGCCGAGGGGGTCGCGCGTCCACACCGACAGTTCGGACTGGATCGCCGCCACCGGATGGACGGCATGGGCCGCGGCCGCTTGGGCCGCCGTCACTTCGGAAAGCCCGATTCGCACCAGTTTCCCTTCGGCGACGAGCTCCGCGAGCGCGCCCCAGCTTTCCTCAAGCGGCACGTCCGGGTCGACGCGGTGCAGATAGTACAGGTCGATCCGTTCGACGCCGAGCCGCTCGAGGCTGCCCTCGACATGCCGCCGCAACGCCTCGGGCCGGCCGTCGCGGTGGATGCTCTTGGTCGCCAGATCGTCGACGACCAGCCCGCCTTTCGTCGCCACGACGACGCCGTCCCGCCTGCCCGCGACGGCCCTGCCGACGAGCCGTTCGTTGTGCCCGTCGCCGTAGAGGGCGGCGGTGTCGAGCAGGCCGACGCCGGAGTCGAGCGCCTCGCGGATGACCCTGACGGACTCGGCGTCGTCGCGGCCGCTTTCCGCGTATATCCAGCTCATGCCCATGCACCCGAGGCCGATGGGCGCTACGCGCGGGCCTGCAGCCCCCAGTTCTCGGGAGTTGTCTGATTTCCCTGTGTTTTCCATTGAATCCATTTTCTGTCCTTTCCGCCCTTTCTGCCCTTTCCGCGATGCGGGTGGGCAATGGGATGCGCCTGGGCGATGGGATGCGCATCGGCAATGCTCGGACGAGCGGATATCCAGCGATGCCGCTGCACAAAGCCTCCGCGCTTGCGGGGACGAGCCGTCGCATCTCTCAGCACAGCCGCAGGCCGCATACGATTGGCGCCGTCGCGCTCGCCCGATGATTCGAAAGCCGCTCACCAGGCTTGCGCATCCAGCCACCCACTATTTAAGGTTACTTATATTGTACAGCTAACTGAAACTAACGTCGAAAGGGCGTCATGAATCAGAACACGAGCCGCACGCCGCTCCAAGGAGCCGCGACGCAGAACGCCGCGACGGCCGCACACAAAGAGGACCCCCGAAATGCCGCGCACAAAGAGGACCCCCGGGAGGCCGCACGCCATAAGGAAGCGCCGGAGGCCGCGCCCCAGAAGGCCACGATGAAGGCCATGCAGATCACCAGTTTTGACGGCCCCGCCGGCCTGAAGTACGGCGAGGCGCCGGCGCCTGAGCCCGGGCCGGAGGACGTCGCGCTCGACGTCGAATATGCCGGCGTCGGGTACATCGAGGCGCTGCTCGCGGGCGGTCTGATCGACCTGCCGCTCCCCTACGTTCCCGGGTTGGAGGCTGTCGGCCGGGTCCGTTCGCTCGTCTCGCGGGCAGCAGACGCAAGATCACAGACGGACGTGCGGGCAAATGCGGGCGTCGAGGCCGCGGCAGACGCGGACGCGGACGGCCACGCAGGTGCAGACGGCGAGGCAGGCACAGACGCGGACGGCGAGGCAGACGCGGACGTCGAGGCCGGCCTCTCTTCCCCGGGTCTTCACTCACCCCTTAAGCCGGGCGACCCCGTCGTCGCGCTGACGATCAATCGCGGCGGCGCTTACGGCGAAGTCGCGGTCACGAACGCCAATCTGGTCGCGCCCCTGCCGCCTGGCATGGATCCGACGCTGGCCGCGGCGGTCCCCGCGAATACGACGACGGCGCTCGTCGCGCTCGAGCGCGTCGCCCATTTGAAGCCCGGCGAGCACGTGCTGGTGCACGCTGCAGCGGGCGGGCTGGGCTCGCAATTCGGCCAGATCGCGCGGTTGCTCGGCGCGGCCCGGACCGTCGGCGTCGTCGGGAGCGAAGCCAAGCGAAGGGCCGCGCTCGACCTCGGCTACGACGAGGTCTGGCTGCGCAGCGAGTTGGGCGATGCAGCCGGCGGACAGTTCGACGTCGTCGTGGACCCCGTCGCCGGGCCGACGCGGCAAACGAGCCTCGACCTGCTGAGACTCGGCGGGCGGTACAGCTAACTGAAACTAACGTCGAAAGGGCGTCA
>CAJPTB010000201.1 GCA_905373325.1 uncultured Ancrocorticia sp. | reverse complement strand
GTCCTGTATGAAGTCGTTTGCGGCGTGACGCCCTTCGTCGGCAGCATTTCGGAGCTGCTCGGGCAGCACATGCACCGCACGCCCGGGCGTCCCGCGGGCGTGCCCGACCGAATGTGGGGCCTCATCGCCTCCATGCTCGTCAAGACTCCGGAAAAGAGGCCGACGGCGACCGACGTCGCACGCGAGCTCCGCGCAATGGCCTCCGAGTTGGAAAACGTCCCGGCGGCGCCGAAGATCGCGAAGCCGCCGCCGTCCACGCCCTCGACGGAGCTTGCCGACGGGGGCGTATCTCCGACGGCGGGGCACTACCCGCAGGCGGCTTTCGCCTCCGCATCGCAGCATTTTTCAGCTTCCAGCCCGACTTCTTACATTCCCAATCGCTCCTCTCAATCGGCGTCTGAGGCTGCCTCCTCCTACGCGGGGCCTTACACCGGCCCGTACTCGCGCACGCAGACGGGGGCCTACGGCTCGCAAACTCAGACGGGCGCTTACGGCTCGCAGACCTTTCCGTTCACTCCGCAGACCGCTGGAGACTCCCGAGGCCCAAGGCGTTCGGGCCGGCGCAAGAAGTGGAGCAAAGGGACGGTCGCCCTCGTGTCCCTGCTCGCCGTGGCCTTGGTCGGCGCGGGCGTGTGGGGCATCCGCATGCTCACGCGCGAGGAGAAGACGCCGGAGTGGTACGTCGCGAATTTGCCTGCGGGCAAGAAGTTCGTCGAAGAGCACCGTATCTCTAAGGCTTACAAGGTGGCGGTCTCTCCCGACCGGAGCTTGGTCGCCGCCAACGTCGTGAGCGATTGGACGCTCTACAGCCTGAGCGGAACGGGAACCTCGAAGATCGCAAAGAAGAGCTGTTACGACAACAAGTCGGGATTCTGGAACAATTCCTCGTTCCTCTGTCACACGGGCAGCTCGGCGACGGTCATTCGTTCCAACGGAAACATCTACAGGCCGCCGGGCCAAAGCTCCCACAACCTCGTCGGCACGGACGGCGAGATCACAGTCATGATCGCTGACAACAGCTCGGGCGACCTCGTCGGCATCGACTCCTCTGGGAAGGAAGCCTGGCGCGCGTTGGGGAAGTACAGCGAGGCCATCGTTCAGAACGGCTTCATTCTCTCCTATGACAACGAAAAGAAATCCTTGCGCATACTTTCCGTCGCCTCGGGCGAAGTGTTGAAATCCGTGGACGCCGAAGACGATTTCGAGTCGTTCAGCGACAATCCGCATCCGCTCGGCTTCGGAATCGACGCCGGAACCAAGGCGTTTTACCGGATCGAAAGCGGTTCCTACACGATCTGGGACGAGAAGGGCGAGCGCAAATTCGGCGGCAAAGCGAAGGTGACCACGAACAACTGGGTCATATCCTCTCCGAACGTCTCGCCCGAAGCCCTCAAGGAGCTGTTCGAGGCGTCGCCCGCCACCGAGGCGGTCAATATCCGAGGCGAAAGCGACATCAGGGTGGCGAAGGTGGACGGCGCCAAATGCCGGATCGAGATCGACGGCGTCCGTTTCAAGGTCCCGAAAGTGAACGATCAGAGCAGGTGCTACGTCGACATTCTGGGGCTCAGCGGCGACGACGACACATTGCTGCTAGAGTCTTCCAACGCCTCCGACGAGAGAAGGCGTTGGAAGACCGGAACGGTCGCCAGCGACAACGAGGGAAAGGGCAAGGTCGTCGCCTACTCTCTTTCCAACGGAAACGAGCTGTGGAGGGCGGACGGATCGTTCGTCGCCCTGCTCGGCGGGAATCGCATGGCCATCCGGCCAAACGGTGACGAGATCATCCTTGGCACCGTCAGGGACGAATGACGTTCTAGGCGCCGAGGCCTGTCGAGCCCGTTCTAGGATCGCCGTCGGGGCGCAGCTCCGCCGGATTTGAAAGCGCCTAGGCAGGAGGGCGAGGAGGCTGTCGGGCGCAGAACGTCCAGCGTCTTGCCGGAGCTTAGGCCAATTCGTCGCCGATCGGCCAGCAGTCAAGCCGCTCTCGTGTAGCTAGCTAGACTTTCTACCGGTTGATAGTTAGACTGACTAGCGTGAACCCAAAAACTCAACAATGGCTGCATGGCTTTTTAGACTTTTGCCTGCTCGGCCTCATTGACGCCCAACGAGATTACGGGCGCAGCCTGGCCGAGCGGCTTGCGCAATCCGGTTTCGGCGACATTCCCGGAGGAACCCTTTACCCCGCGCTCGTTCGCATGGAGCGCCAGGGCCTCATTGCTGCGTCGAAAGAGCCTTCCGCGTCAGGGCCTCCCAGAAAGTACTACGAGACGACGGCGAAAGGCCGCGAGACTTTTCGTGAGCTCGTGGAAACGTGGGAGCAATTCAAGGCGGCGGTCGAAGCGACGGTCGACGGCAAGGCGATCCCTCGGGAGGCGATTGCCCGGCAGTCGGCGATTCGCGGAGGCGAGGCGATTTGCGGAGGCGAGGCGATTTGCGGAGGCGAGGCCGTTCGCCGGGAAGAGACGGTTCGCCGAGGCGAGCCGATTGGCCGGGAAGGAGACTGGCGATGAGCGAAGATCGGGGCCTTGACTCGGAAAGCTGGGCCCTTCGATTGGAACGCGGGCTGGCAGACGCGGGAATCGAGGCTCGCCGCGCTCGAAGGCTTGCGGAGGAGTCTGTTGCCGAAGCGCGCGACTACGCCCGGCCGCCGGAGGAGGTCTATGGGCCGGCGGAGGCGTATGCGCGGGAACTTGCGAGGGCCGCGCGCGCTGCCGTCAGAGGAGAGCGGCGTTCGGACGGGCCGCATTCTGGTGCGCCGGTTCTGCGGCTGCGGGACGTGAGCAAACGGTACGGGCGAAAGACGGTTGTGCGGGATGTGAGCCTCGAGCTCAAGTCGGGTCAAATAGGCGCGGTCGTGGGCGCCAACGGCTCGGGAAAATCGACGCTGCTCAAGATCTGCGCGGGGCTTGTGCGTGCGACGTCGGGAAGCGTCGAACGAGTCGAAAACGTCGGCTACGTCCCCCAAGCCGGAGGCCTCTCGCCTCTGCTGACCGCCTCCGAGCATTTCCGGCTTTTCGGCTCGCTCGACGGGAAGAATGAGCGGGAGTCCCTCGTCGCCGGAACGCGCTTGGCCCAAAGCCTTGGGTGGCGGCCCAGCCGCAAGCTCAGTGCGGCTCGCCTTTCGGGCGGCACGCAGCAGAAGCTCAACGTGGTGCTCGGCGGCATCAATCGCCCGCGGCTCATCCTCCTCGACGAGCCCTATCAGGGATTCGACCAGGGGACGTACACGGACTTTTGGGAGCAGTTGTTTGCCTGGCGCGAGGCGGGGGCAGGCGTGCTCGTCGTCACCCATATCCTTCACGACCTCGACGGCGTCGACTGGACGTGTGAGCTGCATCCTCAGGAGGAATCATGAACGTGTGGACCATTGCAAAGATCGGCGTCAAAGAGACCCTGCGGCGTCCCCTTGCGCTTTTCCTCGTTTTTCTGCTGCCCATGGTCTTCTATCTTGTTCGGCTCGACGTGCAGTGGCAGGCGATACGGCTGCTCGCGATCGGCGTGGGCTGGGCGGTTGCGACTCTCTCGCTCTTCAGCGGCGTCGTAAGCAGTCAACTCGACAGGCGACTGTGCGTCATGGGGGCAAGGCCGTCCGTGCTTTTCGCCGGGCGGCACATCGCCCAGGCGGGCATCGGCTTGGCGGTCTCGGGCGTGTACTTCGCCGTTGTGGCGACGACCCAGGACGTCGTGCACCTTTCCGCGGTAGGCCTTCTCCTCGTGACGACGGTGCTTGTAAGCGTCCCGCTGGGAGCCCTCATGAGCTTCGCGGTGGCCAGAGAACTCGAAGGGGCGCTTGCGCTTCTTTCGGTCATGGCCCTCCAGCTCCTTGTGGACCCCGACGGCTCGAAGGCCAAGCTCTTGCCGCTGTGGTCGACGCGCAAGATCTCAGCCTACGCGATCGGAGCGGAGGACGCCCAAGCGCTGAGCGAGGGAATGCTGCACTTCCTCCTTGTCTTCGCGCTGTGTGCGCTGGCGGCGTGGGGAGCGAGCGTGGCGAGGCTCGGGATCGTGCGCGCTTCCAGGTTTCCCGCAGCGACGCAGCAAAATTAGGGCGCCGCGGCCGAGGCCGGAAGGCTGGGATGCGGTGAGGAAGCCCGAGCTGAACCGCCTAGAGAAGACTTGGCCGCGGGGATGCGGGGCGGCGTCCGGGTCGAAAAGCGTGCGCGGCGTCGAACGAAAACGGGGCGGGCGCATACGCGCCCGCCCCGCATTGTCAACGGTTCGGCGTCAGGAGGCCAATTTCGGATCGGACTTGACGAGCATGGAGGCGATGAGGCCCCACATTCGGTCGGGC
>CAJPTB010000200.1 GCA_905373325.1 uncultured Ancrocorticia sp. | reverse complement strand
GTCCGGCCCCGTGCTTCGCCTTGGCGGCGGGCCTGCTGGCGATCGCCGAAGGCGTGAGGCAGGCCGTCTCCGGCTAGCCTCACGCCTGGGATCCTCAGAGTTTGAGCTCCGCGACCTCGTCGCCGATCGAGCGAAGAAGCTCGTGTCGCTCCTCGCGCCGTCGGCGCTGCTCTCCAGGCTCCGGGACCGGCGCCGCAGCCAGCAGCCTCTTCGTGTACTCCTCGCGCGGATTGTGCAGCACGGACGTGCGCAGCCCCTGCTCGACGATCTTTCCGTCTTGGAGCACCACCACTCGGTGGGCGAGCATGTCCACCACGGCAAGGTCATGCGAGACGAACAGGCAGGCGAAGCCGAAGTCCCGCTGAAGGTCCGAAAGCATCGTCAGCACCTGCGCCTGCACGGAGACGTCGAGGGCCGACGTCGGCTCGTCCGCGATGAGAAGGCTAGGCCGAAGCGCCAGAGCCCGCGCGATGCACACGCGCTGGCGCTGGCCGCCGGACAGCTCGTGCGGGAAGCGGTTGTAGGTCGAGCGCGGAAGGCTGACGGCATCGAGCAGCTCATACACCCTTTGCTGCTGGAACTTCTGGTTTCCCTCCCGGTGAACCACCAGGGGCTCGGCGATGCAGTCGCCGATCGGAAATCGCGGGTCGAGGGAGGCCGCGGGATCCTGGAAGACCACGCCCATCATCTTCCTGCTGCGCCTGGCCTCGTCCTTGGACATTGCCAGAAGGTCCTTGCCGAAAACCTCGACGCTTCCGGAGGCCGCCGGAACGAGGCCGAGCACGCACTTGCCGATCGTCGATTTGCCCGAGCCCGACTCCCCGACGAGCCCGACGATCTCCCCGCGCGCGACGTCGAAGGTCACGCCGTCGACCGCGCGGAAAGGCTCCTTGCCATGCCGCTCGTATTCGATGACCAGGTTGTTCGCGCTGAGAACCGTGTCGCCCAGGTCTATGGACTCGTCGCGGGACTCGTCGAATCCGAACTGGGCCCGGCCGCGCCCCAAGTGGGGAACGGCACGCAGAAGCCTTTGCGTGTACGGATGTTCGGGGTGGTTGAGCACGGCATCGACGGTTCCCGACTCGACGATGTTTCCCTTGAACATCACATGGACGGTGTCGGCCATGTCGGCGACGACGCCCATCGAGTGCGTGATGAGCAGGATGCCGGTGTTGAGCTTGTCCTTGAGCGAGCGCAGCAGGTCGAGGATGTCGGCCTGGACGGTGACGTCGAGGGCCGTGGTCGGCTCGTCGGCGATGATGGCCTTGGGGTTGCACGAGATCGCCATGGCGATGCACACGCGCTGGCGCTGGCCGCCGGACAGCTCGTGCGGATACTGCTTGACCCGAGCCTCGGCGTCGTTCAAGCCGACCATCTTGAGCAGCTCGACGGCTCGCGCGGTGGCCGCCGTCCCGTAGGCGACGCCGTGTTGCTCGAGCGCCTCGGTTATCTGCCGTCCGATCGTCAGGACGGGGTTGAGCGCCGTCATGGGCTCTTGGAAGACCATGGCGACGTCCTTGCCTCGCAGGTTGCGCAGGCCGCGCGAGCCCATTCCTCGAACGCTCTTGCCTGCCACGGTGACTTCGCCGTCGATGGACGCGTTCCCGGGCAGGAGGCCGAGCGCGGTCGTCGACGTGACGGATTTGCCGGATCCCGATTCGCCCACAAGGGCCACGACCTGTCCGGGGACGACGTCGATGCTCACGCCGCGCACCGCGTGGACTCGCCCGAACTCCGTCTTGAACTGGACGTCGAGGCCCTGGAAGGCCAAAACGGGCTCCGAGGAGATCTTCTGGACCTCGATCACCTTGCCCTTGCCGAGGCCTTCGCCGAGGTTGGGGCCGACCCCTTTGCGGGGCTTGCGGCCGGGGCGTTCTTTCTTGTCCGACATCAGGATGCCTTTCCTCTCTGGCGGGGATCGAACGCGTCCCGCAAACCGTCGCCGATGAAGTTGACGCTCAGTGCGAAGATGAGGATCGCCGCCGCGGGAGCGAAGAAGAGCCAGGGACGCGTGGCGAACGAGCTCTGGTACTGGCTGATGAGCAGGCCGAGCGACGTGTCGGGCGACTTCACCCCGTATCCGAGGAAGGAAAGCGAGGTCTCCAGGAGCACCGCGGAGGCGATGAGCAGGGTGGCCGAGACGATGATCGTGCCCAGGCAGTTGGGGAGGATGTGGCGGATGATGATCCTCCGGTTGGAAGCGCCGAGCGCGCGCGCAGCCGAGATGAACTCGCGCTCCCTGAGGGAGAGGACCTCGCCTCTGACCAGGCGCGCCAACCCGGTCCAATACAGAATGCCCAACATGAAGGCGAGGAAGACGATTCCGAACTCCCCCGTCATCCGGCCGACGACGGCGGCCAGCACAAGAAGCGGGATGACGATGAAAAGATCCGTCATCCGCATGAGGGCGGCCTCGACCCAGCCGCGGTAGTAGCCCGCGATCGCGCCGACCACTGTGCCGATGAAGGTTCCGACCAGCCCGACGACGAAGGCGATGATGATCGAGTTCTGGGTTCCCCTCATGGTCAGGGCGAAGTAGTCTTTGCCGACGGAATCCTGACCGAAGGGGTGCTCGCCGAGATGCAGGAAACCGAGGGTGGGGCGCCCGCCGTTGATCGTCGGGTAGGTGTCCGTGTAGTTGTACTTCCACCACCCCGGAAGAGGTCCGTAGCCGATCGACGTGAAGGCGAGGAGGGCGATGAAGACGAAGACGATGAGGGAAACCATCGCCGCCCTGTGGTGGAGGAAGCGACGGCGGACGAGCTGACCCTGCGAATAGGACTTGTCGGTCGTCTGGTCGAGGACCTCGTCCTCCACCTCCACGGCTGCGAAGTCGGCGTCTTCGTCAATGTGCACAACTGAGTGCTTGCTGTCTGTCATGTTTCCCTCCGAAGGGGCGTCACTGGATGTCATCGCAGCCTCACCGCCTGATTCTGGGGTCGATGTAGGCGTAAAGGATGTCGGCGACCATGTTCATGACGATGGCGGCGGTTCCCGTCACCGTGAAGAAGGCCATGACCGGCATCGGATCGACGGCGTCGAGCCCCGAACGGAACAGGGCGCCCATCCCTTGCCAGCCGAAGATGGATTCCGTGATGACCGCGCCTCCGATGAGGTTGGCAAAATCCGTGGCGACGATGGTGGTGATCGGAATCATGGCGTTGCGGAAAGCGTGGCGGGTGATGACCGTGCGCTCGGGAAGTCCCTTGGATCTGGCGGTGCGAATGTAATCCTGCCCCAGAACCTCGAGCATCGACGAGCGCGTGTACCTCGTGTAGCTCGCGAAGGATATGAGGGTCAGGGAGATTGTCGGCAAAAGCAAATGCGTGACGGTGTCGATGACGTTGAGCCAGAATATCTCCCCGCCCTGGAAGTTTGGCGTTCCTGCGCCCACGGTCGCCACCGGCCGGTCGCCCACCAATTCGGTGTAGTCCGCCCAGTACTCGGCCATGTAATTGGCGAAAACGGCCAGGAAGGTCGCACATGCAGTCCACACGTTGGCCCACACGACGGAGCGCTTGGCGTACCCGCCGAAAACGAACCCGATGACCACCCCGGCGAGTACCACCGCCAAGAGGAGAACGAAGAGCAGACCCCACGTGGGCTGCCAAAGGCTTCCGCTGGCGGCTAGGAAGACCAAGAAGCTCAGGGCTGAGGAGCCGAGCGTGCAGGCCAAGGCCCTTCTGTTGGACAGGCCGCAGAAGAGGGACGCGAAAAGAACGGCCGAGGCGATTGAGACCACGATGATAAAGCCCCATCCCAGCTGCGGGCTGAGGAACCACTTCGTGCTCGAGATGACGACGAGCGCGACGAGGGCGAAAAGGAAGGCGCCCGCGCCCGCGTACGCCCTCCGCCGGAGGCTCCCGCCGACGAGCGACTGAGCGAAAAGGGCGAAAATCGCGGCAAAGAGCACGGTCGTCGCGAAGGATATGGTCGGATCCTTCAGCCAGTCGTTGAATTTGATGGCGCCGTATTCCTTTAGAAGGACGGCGAAGACGAAGGACGGAAGCGAGAAGAAGGCGAAGGATATGAAGGTGACGACGTAGTCGAATCCGGAATACTGCCGTATCGCCGTCATGACGCCGAAGAAGACGCCGAGGACGATGGCGAAGACCGTCGAGAGGAAGACGAGGCGGAGGCTCGATCCCATGGCGTCGACGAGAAGGTCGTTCACGCGCTGGCCCCTGAAATTGGTTCCGAAGTCACAGGCGCCTACGAAGCACTTGCTCGTCCCGCCGAGCCAGGCGAAGTAGCGCGTGTACCAGGGGTCGTTCAGGTGCATGACGGCTATGCGCCGGTCGATGAG
>CAJPTB010000199.1 GCA_905373325.1 uncultured Ancrocorticia sp. | reverse complement strand
GCGGGCGCGTCGTCCGGGGCGGCTATGCGCACCATGGAATCTGAGCGCCTCCATTACGCGCCCGGCGTCCCGGCGGAAATAGAGCCGCCCGCGTATACGCTTGACGCGCTTTTGGCACGATCGGCCACCGTCTTCCCGAATTCCGTGGCCGTCGATTTTCTTGGGCGGACAATCTCCTATGCGGAACTTGCCCATCAGACACGGAAGGCCGCTCAGGCCTTGAACCGGCTAGGGGTGGGCCGCGGCGACGTCGTCTCGCTCGTCATGCCCAACTGCCCGCAGCACGTCGTCGCATTTTTCGCCGTTCTCTCGCTCGGCGCGACGGTGGCCGAGCACAATCCGCTTGCGCCTCCAAAGGAGTTACGCGAACAGATATCGCAGCGAGGCTCGCGGGCGGCAATCGTGTGGGAGCAAACCCTCGAGGCGCTGGCCGCCGAAGGGCCTCTCAGCGGCCCCGTTTTCCTGTCGGTCGACCTCTCGCGCGAACTTCCCCACCTTTCGCGCCTTCTTCTCAAGCTGCCGCTCGCTTCGGCGCAAGAACAGCGTTCAAAGCTCCGGGGAGCCGTCCCTGCGGGCGTCGCCTCCTTCGACGACCTCGTCAGAAAGGCGCGGGCGCGCCGCGATCCGAGCCCAGCGGCGATCGACGACGTCGCCGTCCTCATTCACACCGGCGGCACGACGGGCAAGCCTAAAGCAGTCATGCTCACTCACCGGAACATCGCTTCGAACGTCGAGCAGACAAAAGCCTGGGTTCCTATTTTCACCGGGGGCGACGAGGTGCTCTGCTGCGTTCTCCCCTTTTTCCACGCTTTTGGAATGATGGCGACGATGCTGGGCGTCAAGCTGGGCGCCGCCCTCGTCTTGCTGCCGAAATTCGATCCGCACGCGCTTCTTGCCGCCAATCGCCGCCGAGGCATCACGCTGCTTCCCGGCGTCGCCCCCATGTTCGCCCGCATTCTGGACGCCGCTGCCGAACGCGGCGAGGACCTGAGCGGCATCGGCTTCGCCTTTTCGGGCGCCATGGCGCTCGACGGCGAACTGGCCGCCCGGTGGGAAAGCGCCACGGGAGGCTTCATCATCGAGGGGTACGGGATGACGGAGGCCAGCCCGATCATCGCGGGCTCGCCCGTTTCCTCGGCTCGCCGCCCCTCGACGCTCGGGCTGCCTTTCCCCTCCACTGAGGTGCGCATAGCCGCCCCGGACGACGCGCCCGCCCCGGCGAACGGGCGCACCGGCGAAATTTTGGTCCGCGGCCCTCAGATCTTCGTCGGATACCACAACGATCCCGAGGAGACGGCCCAGGCCTTCGCGGAAGACGGCTGGCTCCGCACGGGCGACTTGGGATACTGGGACGACGGCTTCCTCGTGATGGCGGACAGGGCAAAGGAGCTCATCATCAACGGCGGTTTCAACGTCTATCCGTCGCAGGTCGAAGAGGCGATCAAGGGGATGCCGGGAGTGCGCGACGTCGCCGTCGTCGGAATGCCCGAAGATTCGCGGGATTCGCGCGGAGAATCCGTCGTCGCCGCCCTTGTGCTCGAGCCTGGGGCGGCCGTCGACCTCGACGCCGTCAGGCGCTGGACCCAGGACAAGCTTTCCCATTACGCGATGCCGCGGTCGATAGCCGTTGTGGCAGACCTGCCCCGTTCGCAGCTCGGCAAGGTCCTTCGGCGAAGCGTCCGCGAACAATTGCAGGGCTTCGAATTGAAGGCAGGCCAGTGGCGCGCGAAGGCCTCGGAGCTCACGGGGGCGACCGGCGAGGCGTTCGAGGCTTTCGTCTCCCGGCTCCAAGAGCAGTACTCGGTGACTCGCGAGCAGCTGAGCGACTGGCTCGCGTCCAAAGGCGAGAGTCTGGAGGGGCTGCGCTCGCGATTCGCCGAGCGCACCCCCTCGCCGGATTCCGTCCGCGCCTGGTTCGCCGAGAATTTCAGCATCGAAGGCCTGAAGGCGTGGCTCTCATCCAAGACTCAGCAGAACTCGCCGGACAAAGGCAATCGGATCGGCCCCGACGCAGGCGGCCAGCCGGCGTAGGAGGCCAGCCGGCGCAACAGAGCCAGCCGGAGCGTCGAAGATCAGGTGGCCTAGCCGAGGCCAGCCAAAGCGTCCGAGATCAGGTGGCCTAACCGAGGCCAGCCAGAGCGTCCAAGATCAGTCGGCGACCGGCGCCGCCGTCATGCCCACAAAATCTTTCAGAGCAGGCTGCAAATTCTTCTGGGGCAGGCTGCCGCCGAATGGTCAGTCAGGCCGGATAGCGTTCCTCGAACCACGCAACCACCGTGTCGAGGTGTGGGGGCCGGCCAAGGAAGTGCGGGCCGCCCTCGATCTGGACGAGCTCGCCCCGGGCGCGTCGACGAACCGGCTGAGGGTGGAGAAGGGGATCACTTCATCCTGGTCGCCGCGAATGGCCCAACTGGGAATGTCCAGTCTCGCGGGATGCTCCTCGACGAAGCGTAAGCACGGCCATTCGAGCACCGCTCGGGGCGCGCCGATCACGGTCTCTGTCTCCAGCCGCTCATCGGTCACCGAGTACTCGGCCATCATTCCCCGGATATAGTGTTCAAGGTCGATCAGCGGCGACACCGGCCAAGCGCACTCGAACGTACCGGCGGGCGTGTCGCACAGGGAGAAGCAGGCGCCGATGCTGCCCGCGAGCAGATCGACCTCGGTCGACTGGCTGCGGGCCAACTGAGCGAACGCCCTCACTTCGGGACTCGCCGCTATAGCGGTGAACGCCTTGCCGTCCGGTCCAGCTCGCCGCATCCGCACGCTGGAAAACGGCGGAGAGCGCATCCCCGCCTGAGCGGCTCAGATCATCACACCAAGGTTTGCCGAATCTGCGACTGCGTCTCGGTGGCGACGACCTCGGCCGTCGCGCCGTTCACGAGAGGCATGAACGGGGCGACGTGGCCGCATTCGACGTCGGCAATGATCGGCACGCCTAGGCCGCCCAAAGCGTCGATGACGGCGTCGTACTGGTTCATGTCCGCGCAATCCGGGGCATTCGTCCGTCCAACGAGAACGGCGGCCGCAGATTCGAAGAAGCCCGCCAGGCGCATCCCATGGAGCGTTCTGCACACCTCGTACGCGTCCGCGTTGGCCGCTTCGACGTACACGATGAGCGGATCCCCGGTGGAGCGGGCGAGTTCGGACACCCTGCCGAACGGCGTTCCGGCCAGGTTTCCCAGAGTCTCGATGCATCCGCCGATGAGCCTGCCCCGCACGCGCACGTCTCCCGCGCCGTCGAGCCGCACCCAATAGGCTTCTTCCGTAAGCTCGAACTCTGCAACTTCGGGAAACGTCTCGTAAAGAACGTAACCTTCGCGGTACTTGTCGGGAGCGTCCTGAGTGAACGAGGCTCCCCGGGGAAGCGAAACGACGTCCATCCAGCCGACGAGGCCTTCAGGCACCGCGAACGGCGTGTCAAGGAGGTTGTTTCCGTGCACGGTGGCGACGCCGGCATTCAAGGTGAGCGGCAAAAGAAGGGTTGAAATGTCTGAATAACCGATGACCCACGTCGGCTCGGCCTCGGCCAGGGCCTGCCAATCGAGACAGGGTATGAGATCGATGGCCAGCTCACCGCCCCACGGCGGAATGACGGCGCGAATCTCCGGATCGAGAAGGAAATCCTGCAATTCCCGCGCACGTTCCCGGGCGGGCGCGGACGTGGCCCCGTTTCCGTCCATGCACTCGCCGATAAGAACCTCAAATCCTCGGGAGCGCACGGTTTCCACGGCAAACTCCAGCCTGGGCTTCAAGGCGGGAGGCACACCGCCCGACGGCGACGTGACGGCCACTGTGTCGCCAGGGTCGAGAGGCTTGGGGAAACGCAGCTTCATTTGAGGGACTCCGGCGGATTCTCGCGCAGTTCGCGGATTGCATTCTCGAAATCGTCCAACGAATCGTAGTTCGAATAGACCGACGCAAAACGCAGGTACGCGATCGTGTCGAGTTCGCGCAGCGGCTCGAGGATCGTCAAGCCGATCTCGTGCGCCTCTATCTGCGAAGCCCCGTTGGCCCGAATTCGCTCCTCGACCAGCTGGGCGAGCCTCGCCAGGTCGTCTTCGCTTACGGGGCGGCCCTGGCAAGCCTTTCCCACCCCGCTTATGATCTTCTCTCTGGAGAAAGGCTCGTAGGCACCCGACCGCTTGATCACCTGAAGGCTCGCCGTTTCGATCGTCGTGAATCGTCGATTGCACTGAGGGCACTGACGGCGCCGCCTAATCGCCTGACCGTCATCGCTGGCGCGCGAGTCGATCACGCGAGACTGGACATTCCCAGTTGGGCCATTCGCGGCGACCAGGATGAAG
>CAJPTB010000198.1 GCA_905373325.1 uncultured Ancrocorticia sp. | reverse complement strand
TAGTCCTCCGCGTTCATCGAGCCGGTTGTGTCGACGACGAAAAAGACATTCGCCCCTCGGACCGTCTTTTCCTGGGGAAGCGCCACGCTCGGCGCGGCGCCGATGGAGGCGACCGCCACAACCATGAGCCCACGCCTCGTCCAGTCCTTCCAAGCGCCCTTGTGCGATGCCTTCTCGCGGTTCCAGCAAAAGAAGCACGCGCCCAGCCCGAGGATGAGAAAGAGGGCGACGAGCCAGACGGGCCATATCCACATCATCACAGCCGGTACCTCCACGCCAACCCGATAATCAGAACGACGGCGACTCCCGCAAGCGCAGGCCAACGGCCCGGCGTGTCGACGACGCTGGCCTGCGCGGTCCCAGCCAGCTCTTTCTTGTCTTGGGCTTGGACTTCCTTGACGATTTGCTCGCCGGCCCGGGCGCTCTGGGCGTCGTACACCTTCCCGCCTATCCCTTGAATCGTCGAACGGAACTCGTTTCGGCCCTGCGGGTATCCGCTGATGAGCAGCCCCAGAACGCGTATCTTGCGCTTGTGGGCTATGCTCGCGGCCTCTTTCAGCTTGAAGGCCGGGCTGCCTTCAAGCCAGTTGTCCGTGGCGAAGAGAATCGTGCGGGAACGGTCCTTGTCTCCGTAGTCAAAGCTCTGCGTGCAGCTGACCAGTCCGTCGCCGATGAGCGAGGCGCCCGCGAACCGGTCTCCCGCGGAAGTCCTCGTGTACAGGTCGTCGACGTCTCGGCCTCCTTGGAGGACTTTCCTGACGCGGCCCAGCTCTTCCTTAACCATCGCGTAATCGTCGGACAGGGGGAACACGACCGTCGAGGACCGGTTCCACACGACGAGGGCGACCCGTTCGCCGTGGAACTGATCGACCATCTCCGCGAACGTCTTGAGAACCTGCGCGTCGAACGCCTCGACGGACCCCGAGACGTCGAGGCAGAGGATAAGGTCGCGCGAAGCCAATTTGGAGGAGTGGGTCCTCAACTCGGACGGCCGCGCCACGATGACCGCCGAGGAAACAGCAGCCGCCCCCATGGCGGCGACCAGAGCCGCCGCCGCCAGCCGCAGTTTCGCCATGCGGCTGCGATACCTCGCGCCCCGGCGCAGGAAGCGGGTGTGCGCAACATAGGAGACGCTCCGGGCGCGCCGGTCCTTGCCGAGGAACCACGCGGCAAGCCCTATGGCCGCAGACGCAAGGCAGATCAGGGGAATCGCCCAGGGCACTACCACGATGAAACCTCCTCGACTGCGCGCCGGACGGACTCTTCGGCGTCGGCCTGGCTCACGGGGCCGAAAGCGGGCTGCTCCCACGACTCGAGGAGCCCGCACACCGAAGTGAACTTTCCGCTCGCCCTGAGGTCTGAGACGGTCCACGTGCTCAGATCCCGCCCCGCCCTTTCGCCCAGAATCTCACGCATGGTTCGCGAAAGAAGCTGATGGAGCTCGCGCAAGTCCTCCGTCCGAATCGATTGGAGCGTGGAAATCCAACGTTCGCGCTGTGTTTGAACGACCGGGGCGAGCTCGATCTGCAGTCCGCGCCGCTTGGCGTAGGCGTAATGCCAGCCCACAAACCACAAGATCGCTGCGAGCGCGGCGAGGCCGGCGGCCAATGTGACGACCCCGGCGCCCGTCCCGGGCCGGAAAAACTCGTTACTTTGCATGATGTTGCCTCTTCAGCAGGCCGACGACGACGGGCAGGATGTCGGCGGACGAAGCCAGCGACGCATTGAGCACGCCGTAGCGGGCCAGCAGCTCGGACGCGCCCCACTCGCGCATCGCGCGCTCCGCCTGGACCTCGCGCTGCAATTCGACGTCCTCGCGCACATACTCGGGGAGGAAGAGGTTCTCCTCTATGTCTGCCATCGCGGCGACGCCCTCGGCGGTCAGGGGCATGTCCTCGATGCGAACAACCATGAGTTCGTGGCGTTCGCGGATCCGGCGAAGGGTGAATTCCGCCGCGGGAGTCGGCCAGAACTGGTCGGTGACGAGAATGACGAGCGAGCGCTCCCGCGTCGTCTTCAGAAGGTAATCGACGACGGCGGTGACGTTAGTCTCCGCCTGCGCCTGCTCGAAGGCGTGCTCGGTGCGATCGAGCACGAAATCGAGATGGCTCAAACCGTGGCGGGCCGGAAGGCGCATCGCCCCCGCCGAGTTGCCGTAGACGAGGCCCACCCTGTCGCCGCGGTACGAGGCGAGATAGGCGAGGGTCTCCGCCGTTGCCAGGGCGATCGCCGATTTCGCCTCGCCCGACGGCGCCAGCGCCCGCATTTCGAGGCTCGTGTCCATGAGCAGCTGGGTGAAGACGTCGGTGTCGCGCTCAAACCGGCGGATGATGGGCTTTCCGGCGCGGGCGGACACCTTCCAGTCGATGTCCCGGACCTCGTCCCCCGGCTGGTAGTCGGTGAGATCCTCGAAGTCGTTTCCCTTGCCCGTGAGGATCGAGGTGTGCGAGCCCTCGAAGAGGCCGGCCGCCCGCCTGACCTGCGGGAGCGACAGGCGGGCGCGTATGAGAGCCATTCTCTGGCCTGCTGTCGTGCGAGTCATGGCGTCGGCACTGCGTTGAAGACCATGTCGATGAGCGCCTCCGGCGTGACGTCGTTGGCCAGCGCGTCGAACGTCCGAACCAGGCGGTGGCGCAGCACGGCGTGCCGCAGCTGTTTGACGTCGTCGGGAATGACGTAGTTGCGCCCCGCCTGAAGCGCCAGGGCCTGGCCCACCTGCATGAGCGAGAGGCCGCCGCGCGGGGAGGCTCCCACCCGGATGTTCTCCATAAGCCCCTGGATCGGCCTGGGTCCGCCGCCGCGGGTGGTGTTGACGATCGCGACGATGTATTTCTTGACGGCGTCGTCGACGTAGACCCGCTGGACCGTGTTCTGAAGGAACAGAACGTCTTCCGTGGTGACCGGATTCTCGCTCCTTCTTCGGTTGAACGTGCCCGTCGCCGTCCTCGTCAGAATCTCGACCTCTTCGGAGGGCTTCGGGTAGGTCAAAACCTCTTTCATGAGGAACCTGTCCATTTGGGCTTCGGGAAGGACGTACGTGCCCTCCTCTTCGATTGGGTTCTGGGTGGCCATGACGGTGAAGGGACGCGGGAGTTCGTAGACGGCCCCTCCGATAGACGTTTGACCCTCTTGCATCGCTTCGAGCATCGCAGACTGCGTTTTTGCCGAGGACCGATTGATTTCGTCGAGAAGGACGACGTTGGCGTGCACCGGACCGAGCTGGGTCGTGAAGGTGCCGGTCTCATACGAGTACATTTGCGTGCCGACGATGTCATTGGGCATAAGGTCCGGCGTGCATTGGATTCGCGAGAAGGTCCCCGACATCGCGGAGGCGATCGTCGTGGCGGCCGTCGTCTTGGCCAAGCCCGGCACAGACTCGAGCAACACGTGCCCCCTTGCGAGCAAGGACGTGACGAGGGCCGTGTACAGCGCGTCCTGCCCCACGACGCGGCCCCTGAAGGTCCCGTGGATCCTCTCAAGCAAATCGGCGCTGCGCGCCAGATCCGCGGCGCTGATGTCGCCAGACGCCATTTCTTTCATTGCCATGCCTTCCAAACTCGTCAACCGGGCGTCTGCACTCTCTGACCGGACGCCTGCACACCCTACAATAGCAGCAACCTCCGGCAGGGTCGGGGCGATGCGCAGAAGGCCCCGGAGCCGAAGTTCGCCCCGGAAGATTCTTTCAGATTTAACCTCCCCGTGAGAACCGGCGTCCAAAACGGAGGCTGCGCCTCACAGTGGACAGAACTAGCAAGAAGGGTGCCCGGTAGGTTACTTTTGAAATGCTAGGCAGGCGATCTGAAAGGACGGTGATCAGGCAAATGAGCTCTGCGCCTGACAATCCGTGGCTTGATCAAGGCTCTCCGCAATGGCAGGAGCAACCCCCCGAGTCCCGCCGCCCCCTCTACTTCCTCGTTTTCGCGGCAGGAGTGTTGCTTCTCGCACTGGCCGTCTTTTACATCAAGGTCATACGCGACGGGCGCGACGCCGCCGATCCCGACAAGGATCCGAAGGCGACATCGACGACCGCGGAAGCGCCGTCGACCGCAAAGAAGACCACGCTCAACGCCAACGGCTCGCTGGAGGAGGCCCGCGAGGCCGTCTCGCAGCTCAAGGAAAAGAGCTCGTGCACGGTCAAAGACGACGCCAAGAGCCTGACCGTCTTCATCCAGGCGGCGAAAAAGGAAGACAAACTCAGCAAGGAGCGAAAGCTCGCCACGTCCGCGATGTCCGCGCTGTCGAAAAACTGCGGCGCCGAGTACACGGTCGATCTGACGAAGCAGATGAAGAAGAGCACGTCTGAAGTCTCCGAC
>CAJPTB010000197.1 GCA_905373325.1 uncultured Ancrocorticia sp. | reverse complement strand
GAGGCGTTGAGCGGGTCTCGCGGCGGGGGCGGCCCACGCGACGGCGGACACGGCCAAACCGAGCGGGATGGCGCGTCCGGCGTACATGGCGGCATAGAGGCGCGCAGCTTCGACATCGCCGCGCGCGTCCAAGCCGCCGCATTCCCCCAAGACCCCGCCCCCGCCGCGAGACCCGCTCAACGCCTCCGGCCGGACCAACGCGAGGACGCCGAATGCGGCCGACCCCAGCGCCATCAGCGAATTTGCGACACTCAGCCATAACGGCATAGCCACTTCCCCTTCCAAATAATTCTGTTCTTAATCATTCATTTCTGAATTAATCATAATGTTACCCTCTTGGCGTGGACGACGTCGACGGCATGACGATCCTCCAGGCGGCGTGCTTCCGCCTGGGCATGGCCGGATCCCAGATAACACAAGCCTTTTCCCAGCGTGTGGAGCGGCTGGGCCTGACCCACAAACAGGTTGGACTGCTCGCAGCCGTAGACGCGGGCCACGCCTCGTCCCAACGCGATATCGCGACTCGCCTCAACGTCGCCCCCAGCCTCGTCGTCGCCCTCGTCGATCAGCTCGCGGACCTCGGGGCCGTCGGCCGCGAGCGAAGCGCCGCCGACAGACGGGTGCAGGTCATCACCCTCACCTCGAAAGGACGGGAGCTGTTGGCAGAAAGCGCCGCGGCGGCAGAGGAGCTCGACGCCGAATTGCGCGCCCGCCTCTCCCCCGCCGGCCGCAAAGCGCTCGCTACGGCACTCGACGAGTTGGAGCTTTCCGACTGACGCCTCGACAGACGGCGACAACGGTTCGACGGCCGCCGGCAGCGCCCCAATGGTCGATGACGCCCCAACGGCCGACGACGCCCCAACGGCCGACGACAACAACGACTCAACGGCCGACATTTGCGCCTCGGCGCACGCAGACAACAGATCAACGGCCGCGGAGACAGCTCGACGGCCGCCGGCAGCGCCTAGGCAGCCAACCGCAACGCCTCGACAGCCGACGGAAGGAAGCGCCGAGCCAGCCAGAAAGCGCGGCAACAGCAGGAAAAGCGGGGCCGACGCGAAGAAGAGGCAAGGCCAGACGCAAAGAAACGGCAAGGCCCAGCGCAAACGCCGAGAAACACGCCTATTTTTGACTTACGAGTCAAAAATAAGTAGCCTCGTCCCATGAGCAGACCTCGAAAGTTTGACGAGAATGACGTCGTCGAACGCGCGATGGAAGAGTTTTGGACGAACGGCTACGCCGCCACCTCCCCCGCGCGTTTGGCCGAAGCCACCGGCGTCGCCAAAGGGAGCTTGTACAACGCGTTTTCGAGCAAACGGGCGCTCTTTGAGCGATGTCTCGACAAGTACCAGCAGCAGATCGCGAAACTTGCGGAAGGCCTGATGGATCATCCCGGAAGCACCCGCGAGTGTCTGAGGGACGCCCTGCGGGCGGTCGTCGATTCGGATCTGGCTCAAGCGCGCCGCCGCGGATGCCTCATCGGCAACACCGCCGTCGAGCTAGCGGGCGATGACTCTGATTTGGCGCGAAAAATACGGAAGATGCAGGACGAATCGACCTCTTGGTTCGCCCGACGCGTCGAACGCGGCCAGCGCGAGGGCGACGTCCGCCCGGACCTCGACGCCGCGGCTTTTGCCGAGCACCTGGCGACGACGCTTGCCGGTCTTCGCGTCATGGCCGTCACGCACGAAGCCGAATCACTCTACGGAGTGATCGACATGGCCCTGGCGGCGCTTCAAACGAATTGATCGCCACACACAAAGTGATCGCCCCACAAGGTTGATCGCCACACACAAAGTGATCGCCCCACAAGGTTGATCGCCACACATGTCAGTAGCTGAGCACACACGTCAATATCTGAGAACAAAGGAGAAATATGAATCTCAACCTCGAAGGCAAAACCGCTCTCGTCTCGGGCGCCAGCCGCGGGATAGGCCTCGCCGTCGTCCGCAAACTCGCGGAAGAGGGAGCTCGAGTGGTGGGCGTCGCCCGCACGATCACCCCGGAGCTCGAAGATGCGAGCGCACTCGCCATTTCGGCCGATTTATCGACGCCGGGCGGCGCCGAAGCGGCGGTCAAAGCGGCGCTGGCGGAGCTCGGAGGAATCGACATCCTCGTCAACAACGTCGGCGCGGGCGACCCCGACGTCATGAAGCTGGGCGGCTTCCTCGACATCGACGACGCCCAGTGGCGCGACCTGTTCAATCTGAACTTCTTCAGCGCTGTGTGGATGAGCCGCGCAGCCCTTCCGAGCCTCCTCGAACGCCGTGGCGCAATCGTCAACACTGGATCCATCAACGCCCTCGTGCCCGCGCAAGGGCCGGTCGGCTACAGCGAGGCCAAGGCTGCGCTCGTGGCTTTCAGCAAGCGTTTGAGCGAAGAGTTCGGGCCGAAAGGGGTGCGCGTGAACGCCGTCTCTCCGGGCGGGGTCGGCACCGGGCTGTGGCGCGACCCGGACGGTTTCGGTTCGCGCGTGGCGGCCTCGATGGGCATGTCCCACAGCGACCTTCTCTCGGCGATGCCCACCGCATTCGGCGTTGCTTCTGGGCGAATCGCCGAGCCCGAGGAGATCGCCGCGCTCATCGTATTCGTAGCTTCGTCGGCCGCTGAGTACCTCGTGGGGGCGAACATCGTCATCGACGGCGGGACGGTCAAGACGGTCTGATTCGCCCAAATCACGGGGTTCGTAAGGCCCGGTCGACTCTGGCCAGTTCGCCCAGTTTCGGCGGGGTCGCGGGGGTTCGGAAGGATCGCCGAGGTCCGGAAGAATCGCCGGAGTTTGGAAGGATCGCCAGAGTTTGGAGGGATCGCCGGAGTTTGGAAGGATTGCGCGGTTTTGGCCCGCCGGGCCGAACCGCGCGCCCCGCAAACGCATGCGGCGCGACGCCCACATTTTTGCGGTCGACACCGGGAGCGAATGCGTCCGACATGTGCCGCTGCGGTGCCGCCGTTCAGGCCGCCGAGCTCGGTTTGGGCATCCGACGTCGCAGCGCCCGCAGGTCGGCGAGCCCCGCTACGGCGGCTATCGGTTTGACGAGAATCTGCTCACCGAAGCGGTAATCTGCCCCGCGCACGAGCCTGTCGGCGAGGTCCGGGCGCAGCTTGCGCAGAAGAATCCTCCCTTTGAGAGCATGCACCGAATTGGAGACGATCGCGACGGAGGCGGCGTCCTCGATCAGCGGGATCGCATTTTCGATGTTCTGGAGCGTCGATCGGCTCTCGCGGTCCAGGCGGATCGGCCCCGCATATCCACGGGCCCGCGCGTAATTCTCCATGGCCTCGGCCTCAGGGACGGGCCCCGACACCGCGCCGCCGCACAGCACAAGCACTTCCGCGGCTGCGGAGGCACGCGCAATGTCTGAAACTGCGGAGGGGCGCACAATGCCTGAAACTGCGGAGGGGCGCACAATGCGTGCAAGGGATGCATCGGCGAAAGCGGCCCAGCTTTCGGAAATGGACACATCGCCCGAACTCTGCCGAACAGGCGATTCGCGGCGAACCGTCGATGCCCGCCGAGAGGCGGCGGCCCGCAGCCCGTCGGATTCGAGCGGGCGGAGCTTGGAGCCTCGCCGTCCCCGAGTCCCTAGCGAGCGGAGCCCGGCGCGCACCCGATACCGGTTGACGAAGTTCGCGCGGACGCCCCGGTTGGCGAAACCCAGCACGACGACGGCCTTGCCGACGCCCGCTCCGACCGTGTCCTCTTCGCCGACGCCGGCCTCGCGCTTTCCGCCGGCCTCGCCGTTGTCTCTCTGCCGCGCATCCGAAGCTCGTCCGCCCGCTTGCACATGTGATCGCCGACGAGCTTGCCGGAACGCTTGACCTTTGGCGGCCTCGCCCCGGCCCAAGCACCGCCGGCTCGCCCGCCAATGCACGAGTTCGCCCCACGCAAGCAGGGCGGAGGCGGCGATCAGGAAGCGGCGCAGCATACTTTCACTTTAACCGCATACTCTCACTTTAGCCGCATGCCTTCACTTTGGCCGTGCCGCACGGGCCGTGGCACCCCGTCAGCCCCCTGCTTTCGTTCGCACCAGCCCCCTTGTCGCACTCCTGCCACCCTTCCGCGATTCGGCCAGTTCGCGGGATATGAAACCGAAATCCACGCTGAGAAGATTGAAGCATGAGATTCGAGAATCAAAATGAGCCGCACGACGACGAACAGACAGGGCCCGACGTTTTCCGCCGCTCGCGAGGCGCAGGGGCCGAGATGCAAAATGGGGCAACCAGACGCTGGGGGCGAAACGCGGGGCAACCCGACGTCGGCCGGCAAGGCTCTCAGGTCGGCGGACCCGGCGGCGTCCCACAGGATTTTTCCCAACCGAAC
>CAJPTB010000196.1 GCA_905373325.1 uncultured Ancrocorticia sp. | reverse complement strand
GGCGGGATTGGCCGCGATTCGGTCCAAACGAACGATTTCGGCCTGCGCTCCGGCCTTGTATGCGGCAGCCTGCTCCTCGGTGAGCCACGCCGGATCCTCGAGCACGAGGGCCTCAGCGAGGTCGGGGCGCGCCGCAGCCGCCGCAGTCGCAATGGCGCCTCCCATCGAATGTCCAAGGATCACGGCCTTCCCGGAAGCGACATGCGCCGTCTCTTCTTCGAGGACGTCGATGGCAGCCTCGACGCTCGCGCCGAGAGGATCGGCCAGCTCGGCATCCGTCAGCCGTGGAGAAAGCCCGTGGCCAAGCGAATCGACGAGGACCACTCGGCGCTCGCCGTTCCACCTCTGGGCAATTCCCGCCAAGGACGGCCCGTTGTCGGTCACGCCGTGGAAGGCCACGATCGTCGTCGATCCCCCGGCGCCCGAAACGTACGTCGCCAACCTTGCCATGAGCCCTCCTGAAAGCTCGATCCCTTTGAACCGGAAGCAGCCCCTCGGCCGCCCTAGGCATGGGACGGCCACTCGGCCCCAGACCTGAAACGGCTCCTCGGTCTCAGACCTGGCACAGACCCTCGATCGCCGTCTGTCCCAATCCAGAGTGGATTCTCAATTTCCTCCGATCCAATACGGATTATAGATCTCTCACGCCAAGCGCGGCAGACCGGGCCCCGGTGCACAGCGGAGACACACTCCAGCCCTGCCGCACAGGCTGCGATTCCGAGGAAGAAAGCGACTTTGAGGGCATTGGCGGCATCGGCTTTCGCTCCGGCGGCCGCCCAAATGGCCGTCGCCGCCCCGCGCCCCTCCTCGCCGCATAGCCCATGCCGACACAGGCGTCTCGCGCAACGCATTGCCAGCCCTTGAAGAGACGCCGCAGACGCTTTAGCCGCACTAGGACGCTTCAGCCGCGCGCGGGCCGGTCCGCTCGAAGGCCGCACTCTCTTGAGATTGAGAGAAATCCAATTTTGCGCGAGAAGGAGGGCAGCATCCGCGGGCCAGCCGTTAGACTTGCAACCGGCAGAAAGACCCGCAGCGGGCAAAAGACTTGCAATGAGTCGAAGGAGGACGGAATGCCAAGAAGATATCTTTTCATCAACGCCAGCGCCAAAAAGGACGGATCCACGGTCGAATGCGGAACGGCCCTGCTCGAGGGCCTCGAAAGCGAACAGATCCACCTCGTCGATTACCGCATAGGCTTTTTCGGCCAGAGCTTCGACGACGACGAGTTCGACGTCGTTCTGGAGAAGATGCTCGCTGCCGACGTTATAGTCCTCGGCTCGCCCGTTTACACGGAAACGATGAGCGCAGCGGCCAGGACCCTGCTGGAGCGGCTGGAAACCCACCCCAAGGCGGAAGAGCTTTCGGGACGGGAATTCGCCTACTTCATCCAAGGGTACGGACCAACCAGACTGACGGTCGAATCGACGACGGCCTCGATTCGCAACGCCGTCGAACCGAGAGGGGTGCACTTTTTGGGGGCTGCCTCTGACATGGTCGAGCTGGCCGAGCTGCGGGAGACGATCGACGCCCAAGAGGCCGAGGCCTCCAGCGACTGACGACTGCGCGTGAGAACCTCTCGCAGGGATGCAGCCGCCCCCGGCGCCCCTCGCAAATCCAGGCGGGAGCGCCCCTGACGCGAAGACGGAAGGCCTTCTAACGCAAAGACCGCGCGACGGAAAGTGGCTTTCCTTCGGTTCCCGCGACCTTGGAAACGTCGGAGATGTCGCCGACGATCAACGAGTGGCTCTTGCGCCATGTGACGTACTTCGTCCCGAGGTTGACCATGGACGCCAACCTGTTTCGGCCTCCCATGAGGGTGGCAATGTGAACCATGTTCCACGTCATCCATCCCGAGAAGCCCTTCATCCGAGGGAAATGCTTGATCTCTGCCACGGCCGCGGCTCGCCCGATCGTCGCCATGATGCCGAGATCCTTGTACTTGAAGGCGCCCGGATCTTTCTTCTCGCCGAGGTCGGCGCGGATGGCCTTGCCGATGTGCCTGCCCGTCTGCTTGGCCGGCTGAGCGAGCTGGGGCAGCCCGCGCTCCCCTATCGAGGCGACGTCGCCCGCCGCAAAGACATTGGGGAAACCCACTGCCCGGAGCCGGTCATCGACAAGTATGCGCCCCCGGGCGTTCTGCGGAAGGCCCCACGAGTTCACCGCCTCGGGCACTCCCACGCCGGAAGCCCACAGGACGACGGCGGCCTCGAGGAAGTCATCGTCCCCGCCGCCGACGGGGGCGATGAGGGCGCCGTCCTTGCGCACTTCTTTGACCGCGGTCCGAAACATCAGCTTGACGCCGCGCCTTTCAAGCGCCCTCTTCGTGTATTCGGACGACTTGGGGTCGAACGGCCCGAGCAGGCGGTCGGCCATGTCGATGAGGACAACCTCGATCCCGTCGGCCCCGATTTCCGGGAAAAGCACGGGAACGTCTTTGTTCCGCATTTCCGCGAGCGCACCGGCGGTCTCGACGCCGGTGGGCCCGCCGCCAACGACGACCATTCGGATCTTCGCGCCCGGGCGTTTGGCCGTGGCGTCGAGAAGCCCTTGAATTCGATCGCGCACATCGAGCGCATGCCCGCGGGTGTAGAGCGGCAGCGCATTCTCCCGCGCGCCGGGAATCCCGAAATAGTTGGCGGCCACGCCGGTCGCCACAACGAGGTAGTCGTACGGGATGGCGTTCGCGCCGTCGACCGTGACCGTCCTGGCCGAATGGTCCATGGCGGTGACCTCGCCCAGTTCGACCCTCAGGTTCTTTTGCCCCGCCTGGATCGCGCGCAGATAGTACGTGATGTCCCCGGGGTTCAAAGTGGAGGTCGCCACCTGATAGAGGAGCGGCTGGAAGGTCGAATAGGGATTCTTGTCGATGAGCGTAATGCGGACCTTCGCCTTTTTGAGGCTGCGCGCTGCAGAAATTCCGGCGAAACCGCCTCCGACGATGACGACGCGGGGAACGTCCGCACGGTCGGATTCGCTTTCCGCAAGGGGCGTGTGTTGTGACATATGCACAAGGATATCTTTAAGTAAGGTAAGCCTCACATAATTGTGTGGAACGTCAAAGATCGATCCCAAAGAAAGGAACGCCGACATGCCCGAGAGCAATCCCGTACGAGTCTCGTCGGCGGACGCGCCTCGCTTCATTCGCTCGCTGACAGACGAACGCAGACGGGCGGGCGAATGCAGGCGGGCAAAAGAGCAGGCTTCGGGAACGCCGACGGGCTCGGCGGCGGCGGGTTCGGCGACGACGGGTTCGGCGACGACGGGCTCGGCGACGACGGGCTCGGCGGCGGCGCGGCGAACCTTCATAGTCGCGATCGACGGAAGGTCGGGCGCGGGAAAGACCACCCTGGCGGGAAAACTGGAGAAGGAGCTTCGCGAGGAGGGCATTGCCGTCGCCGCGATCGAAGTCGAGTCGTTCATCGGCGGCTGGAACGGCCTGATCGACGGCGTCGAGGCCGTCGCCGCCCAGATTCTCGAGCCCGTCCGGTCCCGAGGGCGCGCGACGGCGCGCATGTGGGATTGGAACCGCGGCGCGTGGGCGGAGGAGGTTCGCATTCCGCCGTCGGGGCCCGTTGACGTTCTCATTCTCACAGGATGCGGGGCGGCGAGCGCCCCGTGTCGGCCCTTCGTCGACCTCGCCGTTTGGGTTGAGTTGGACGAAAAACGCCGTCGCGAACGTGTGGCCCGAAGGGAGGGCGACCCCGGCAGGTGGTGGCGGATGTGGGCCGAACAGGAGGATCTGCTGCCGCGAAGCGGGGAGCCCGACGTCGTCGTGGATTAGCCGTACCACTGCCTTCCTGCGTACCTCTGCATGGCGGTCAAAAGGCCGATCATCGCCACGACCCACGCCCACGACGGCTGCGGCGGGAAAAACGCCAGGCCGACGACTCCGCCCGCCCATCCGAGCGCAGCCAGAACGTCGTTGCCCCGAGACGAGAGCGGGCCGCCGTTGTTGTCGGAATTCAAGGCGAAGACCAAGGCCAGAACGCCGAGGACGACGGCGGCGACTCCCACAGCCAGCATGTGCGGCGGGTCGACGGCGAACCTGAACGCCAACACGGCAAGGGCGAAAGTGAAAAGGCAGTATGCCGTCCACCGCCAAGGAGTCATTTTTCCTCCAGTTCTTCTGGGCGTCGCCGCCCGGGTCCTTCCGGGCGTTGCCTCGCCCGAATTTTCCTGAGCGTCGCCGCTCAGACATTTGCATTCTCACCGCGAAGGCCGGCTAGCGCCCTCTGGATGGAAGCGGCCCCGCGCCCCCTGCGCGGAAGCGGCCCCGCCGTGAGATTTCACGTCTGTCTGCATGGGCATCATTGTCCGACGCCCCGTAAAAGGAAAACGTC
>CAJPTB010000195.1 GCA_905373325.1 uncultured Ancrocorticia sp. | reverse complement strand
GCGCCGTTGTGGACCACCGCAGGCCACAAGGAGCGTTTTGACCTCGACCTTCCCGACGACACTGAGGATTGGCGCCACACCCCCGAACTGGCGGCCAAAGTTGTAGTGAGCGACATATCGGTGCTCGCCTCCTATCTCGACGATGCCTACGCCTGGGCGAATGACTACCTTCGAGGCTTGAAGGAGGGCGATTTCACCAAAGTCGTCGACGATTCCTGGGACCCTCCCGTAACACTCGCAGCACGGTTGGTTTCGATCGCCGACGACGCAGCCCAGCACTCCGGCCAAGCAGTCTACACGCGCCGCCTCCTGGGGCTGCCGGGCTGACTGACAAACGCCTCGACTCCCTTGTTTCCAGTGCGATTTTTGAGAGCGAATCTTTGGGAGCAATGCGCTGCGTGGCTGGCGCAAGAACCCGCCCACGGTGCAGGCTCTTGCGCCAAAACACGGATTAGAAGCTCGAAGAGGAGCCTGCGCCGGAGAAACTGCTGCCGGAATAACCGCCGCTTGAAAAGCTGCTTCCGCTGGACGAGCTGCTGCTTGAGGAAGTGGGGACGTACGACGAGGCGGACGAGTAGCCCACCACCAAGTCGGAGATCGAGTCGAAAGAGCTGGAGGAGCCGCTTTCGCCGAACGAGCCTTCGCTCGAATCGACGGCGAAGAGCGCCGGGGAGCTGGGGTTGAGGCGAATGGTCGAATGCGGCCTGTAACTCCCGCTCCTGTCGCCGTAGAACCAGCTGCCGCTATAGCTCGCCCTCCTGGTGGAAGACAGCGAATCGTTGAAGCGTTGGCGGCGTTGGGCGGCATAGTTGGACGTGTCTGCGTCGATGGCTTGGCGCGCGAGTCGCGTGGCTCGGACCTTGGTCTGTTCGGCGATCCGATCCAGTTCGTCCAGAGCCGCCGACGGCTTAGTCTGCCCAGTCTCGAGCTCGTAGGAGAGCTTGCTCAGCTTTTGATGCTGGGTGCGGACCCATCCCTTTGTTTCCTCGGTCGTGAGTGCCACGTCGGCTTGGTCGATCTTCGCGCAGAGCGCGTCGAGCGAACCCAAGTCTTCCAAGACGGGGCCTTGCTCATTGGCCCAAACCTGTTCCCAGCCGGATGACATACTGAGAAACGTGGCGGTGTTGGCGATGACGTTGTCGAGGGAATCCAGTGCGGCAAACCGTTCTTTCAGGCTCTTCGCCTGCTTCAGCGTCTTCATGGCAAACCATTTGGCGCCGCACACCCCTTCGAACGCTTTCCAATCTCGCGCGGTTTTCTCATACTCATCGCGGAACCACCGGTAGCGCTCCATCACTTGGGCGCCGTGGGGTTCGTCTTCGGGGATTGCGCTCGCATAGAGCTCAGTTGTGGCGTAGTCGTGCGTGACCTGCAGGTAATGCCCCAGGGCCTCGCGCGCTCGACGCCGGGCGGCGTATCCGCGCCAGAGGCCGTAGCAGAGCCATGTGACGCCCAGAACGACGAATATTCCCCGAACGACTTGCGAAAGAGTGCTGTTTCCGGGACTGGCGCCGCCGATGACGTCGGCGGCCTCCTTCGCCATGGCCACCGTGCCGCCCTGCCAATCAGCGTTGCGATACTGTTCTTTTGCGGCATTTTGTATGTCCGCCTGAGATTCCAAGGGGACTTTGACGTCCTCGCCGAAATAGCAGCCGACTTCCCGCCCGTCGGGGGCGACGGCGAGGATCATCAGGCCGTTGTTCCAATAATCGGGGCTGGAGCGGGAGATCCACGGGACGTCCGTGTCGCTGTGGTTTTGGGCGTACTTGAGCACCTCGTCGTTGAGGTTGTCAATGTCCGTGCCTGTCACTGTGAGGACTGCAACATGGATTTTCTTGTGAAAAGTCAGTTTTCGGATCTCCTTGATCAAGGGATCGGCCTGAAGAACGCCCGCTTCGTCGCGAACCTCTACGGTAGGATGGTGCCCTCCGTGAGAAGGCCACATCGCGACGATCGGAAGCGTAATAATCAGTGCCGGAACTATCAGAATGTTGAAGATGAAGGCTAAAACTGCGGAAATGCCTCCCATTCGAGCGATAAGAGACCGCTGAACGTCCTTTTTCTGCTCCCCAATGGTTTTAGTCTTTTTTGAGGTCAAAGCGCCATGTTTGTTCTTCTGTACCATAAATAGAATTATTCCCGGGCGCGCGCCTGATTGCCACTGTGTCCGCAACGAGAGACAGGGCTTGGGCGCGGCGGACTGCGTCGATCGTTTCCGACCGGCGGGCCAGAGACGCTTTTGGCGGTGGAATTCTCGTCGGCTGACCGTTTGCGGGCGGCAATTCCGACGGCGTCATTGGCCTTTGGAGTGCGCACATCTATCGTCGGACCGGCCTGTTTTGAATCCGACCGGGCCAGGCTGTTTTGGGCCTGGCCGGACCAGCCGGGCCTGTGTCACATTTGCTCGCCTAACATGGTTTGTCTCAAAGTCTTTTTAAGCTGGCTTGCCTTGAGCCTGGTTTGAGAACGGGCCAAGCGTTGCCGTTCGCGGGTTCTCATCTTTGTGGGCGTCGTCTTTCAGGTCCGTTGCCCACTCGACTCGGGCCATTCGCCCGTGTCTATGTGTGTGGCGACCATTTGAGTGAACAGTTCCGGATTCTCCCCGTTCCATGCGTGGTGCATTCCGGGGGCCGTCCACATGCGCAGCTGGGGAAAGCACGCTCGCAGCGGGCCGAAGGCTCGGCGTATCGAGGCCGAGTCGTGCTCCGCGCACACCGCCAAGAAAGGCCCGTCATAGGCGAACGTTTTCGTGGGTCTTTTGGGTATGATCCCAAAGCCGGCTTCTCTGACCAGACGCATGTTCGTTTCGCGGCTCGGACTGCTTGTGGTGAGAACGAACAGTTCTTTCTCTTCCTTGGCGATTCCGAATGCGCGGGCTTGGGCCGCCCAGTACCAACGCGTGGTCCACAACGGCGCTTGGCCGCAGATCAGAGCGCGCTCCCACCGCGCGTAGCCGGAAACGGCGGAGCCGCTGATCGTGCACGAGCGCACGAGCTGCGGATAGTGCCTGAGCAGTTCCACGGACACAAAGCCTCCGAGTGAAAGGCCGACCACGTGTGCCTTGCCGCCAATGGCGTGCGTGCGGATCAGCTCCGCGATGTCAGCGGCGGCCCCGGCCATTCCCGGCCAGGCTTCGTTCGTCCTTCTTCCGTATCCGGGGAAATCGGGGGTGAGGATATGGCGTTCGGGCATTGCCTGCCCCTGAAGGTCCCATGTCCACCCCGCCATGTTTCCGCCGTGCAGCATGACGATGGTCTCGCCTTCGCGCGGGCCGTGTTCCAGCGGATACGTCGCCAGAATTGTCGCCGCGTCGAAGGTCTCCAGGATCGTTGCGGAATCGAGTCCGTCCATGCTCCCGGCGATTTCGGGATTTATCGGTTTCTTGCCGTTCTCAAGGCCTTTCGCGTTTATGGCGTTTGCCGAATTCGCTGGTTTGCCCGACATGTTTTTCTCTGACATGTTCATCTTTCCTTCCTTTGGCGGAGCGCCTTTTTGTTTGGTCCGACGGCGAGGGTTCCCTCATGCGGCAGAGGGGCGCCGTCGTCCTAAGCGCCTTCTTCGGGCTCCGAAGGGGGCGTCGAATCCTCCGGCGGCGATTGCGGCGAGTGGCGCTCTAGGACGCCGCGGGTCTCTTGAATCCACGTCAGCTCCGCTTCGGCGTCGAGGACTCCTTTGCGCAGCGTTGCGTCTCGGAGGGCCGACGGCAAGTCGTCCACGGGCCGCCCGAGGGCTTTGAGCGATTGCAGTTTTTCTTTCGCCTGCCGCTCGCGTTCGTCGAGGATGCGTTCGATCTCGGCGCGGCTGAGGGAGCCCGCGAAGAAGGCGCGCGCGATGAACGGCTCCTTGATCTTCTCCTCTTCGAGGGGGGACGTCAGCCAACGATGCAATTCGCCGCGCCCCGCCGGAGTGAGGGAGTGGACTTTGCGATCGGGTTTGCCGCTTTGGCGAATCACCTTGGTTTTGATTGCGCCGTCGGCCGCGAGCCTGTCGAGCGTCCGGTAGATCTGGGATTGGTCTGCATGCCAGAAGTGCGCGACGCTGCCGACGAATGCCCGGTTGAGGTCGTAGCCGCTCAGCGGCGTGATCGAGAGCATTCCAAGGATTGCGTGTTTGAGCTCCATAACCCTATTCTTTCATGCATATATGAGACTGTGCAAATGTATGACTATGCATATATAGCTTGTCTCTTTTGGGCAACATCTTGGTCCGAGTTTTGGACGTCTGAGCATTCGACGCCTTCCCGAGAAGATACTTGTGGCATGCACGCAGATTCTCTTGGGGGCGGCGCCCCGGCAGACGCCCCCGGTTGCGGGGGCTGCCGAAACGCCGGCAGCGCTTCTGACCCTTCGGATCGCCTTCCTGTCCGGT
>CAJPTB010000194.1 GCA_905373325.1 uncultured Ancrocorticia sp. | reverse complement strand
TCGCCAAGAGATTCTTCTCAAACCCGCCTATCAGCGCGCACTCGCATGGGACGGCTGGGACGACCCTGAGGAGATCCCGATTTTGCTCGCCGCCCTCGGCGCGCGCCCGTGGCAGATCGACAACGTCGGCCAGCTTCTCGTGGCCGCGGCGCGCAGGTCGGAAAAGCCTCGCTCCTAGCCGTCTCGCTCCTGGCTTCTGGCAGCCGCAGTGCGAAGGCTCCGCCGGGAGCCTAGGAGCGAATCTCCTGCCGCACCGACTCGATGGCCGATCCGATCGCCGCCGGCGTCAGCCCCTCTGCGCGGCGGACCGATGCGCGGGAAGCGTGAGGCAGGAAACGCCGGTCGATCCCCAGATGGCACAGCCTTCCGCGGTACCCCGACCGGCTGAGGGCAAGGCCGATTTCGCTTCCGACCCCGCCGTCGACAAGGCCGTCCTCGACGGTGACGACGGCGTCGTAGGAACGCAGAGCCTCGACGAGCTCGGGATCGACCGGCAGCGCCCAGCGAGGGTCGAGGACGTCGGCGTCGCCGCAGCCTTCCGCCGCCTCGATCGCCCCTGGAACCGCCGCTCCGACCGCGACGACGGCGGTCCTTGCGCCGTTTCCCGAATAGACGAGGTCAGCGCCGCCCACGGCCCTCACGGCTTTGATCGGAGGCGGCGCCTCCCCCTTGGGATAGCGCACGAGCGTCGGCCCCTCGACGTCGAGCGCCTCGCGCAAAAGCTCCCTCAGCCGTTCGGCGTCGCGAGGGACGGCGACCCTCAGGCCGGGGACCATCGCGGCGAGCGAAAGGTCCCACATGCCGTTGTGGGAGGGTCCGTCGTCGCCGGTTATCCCGGCGCGGTCGAGGACCACGGTGACGGGCGCATTGTGGAGGGCCACGTCCATAAGCAACTGGTCGAAGCCCCGGTTCATAAAGGTCGAGTAGAGGGCGACGACGGGATGGCATCCGGCGAACGCCATGCCGGCCGCCATCGTCAGGGCGTGCTGCTCGGCGATTCCGACGTCGATCACCCTCTCGGGGAAGGCGTCGGCGAAGGCGCCCAGTCCGACGGGCCGCAGCATCGCCGCCGTCACGCCCACGACGTCTTCGCGCTCGCGCGCGATCTGCGCGATTTCCTCGGCGAACACGGCGGTCCATCCGAAGCGCGCGGGCTCAATGGGCAGCCCGGTCTCGGGGTGGATGCGCCCCACCGCGTGGAACCGATCGTCGGCGTTCTCCTCAGCGGGGCGATACCCCCTGCCTTTTTCGGTTATCGTGTGCACGACGACCGGCCCCCCGAAGTCCTTCGCCAAGGCGAACGCCTCCTGAAGGTCTTTGAGGTTGTGCCCGTCCACGGGGCCGATGTACTTCATGCCGAGCGAGTCGAAAATGCCGGCGTCGACGAAAATGTCCTTGACGCCCTTTTTGATCGAATGGAGGGCGCCGTAGGCGGCCCGTCCCGGTGCTCCCGCGCCGAAAAGATGGCGTTTCGTCCACTTGAGGAAGGCCTCGTATTTTTTGTTGAGGCGGAAGTTGTCCAGGCGCCTGACGGGCTCGAATTTGCGGACGATGCCGCCCACCGTCGGCGCGTAGGAGCGGTCGTTGTCGTTGAGGACGATGACGATGGGCCTCTTCGGATCCTCCGCGATATTGTTGAGGGCCTCCCATGCCATTCCCCCGGTCATCGCTCCGTCGCCTATGACGGCCACGACTCGGCGATCCTCTCCGCGAAGCTCAAACGAACGGGCGATCCCGTCGGCCCAGGAGAGCGCGGTGGAGGCGTGCGAGTTTTCGACGACGTCGTGGACCGACTCTATGCGCGCGGGATACCCCGACAGTCCGCCTTCCTGGCGCAGCGTGGAGAAATCGCGGCGCCCCGTGAGGATCTTGTGCACATAGCTCTGGTGCCCGGTGTCGAAGACGAGGACGTCCGACGGGGAGGAGAAGACCCGATGGAGGGCTATCGTCAGCTCGACGACGCCGAGGTTGGGGCCGAGGTGGCCTCCCGTCTTCGAGACGTTTTCAACGAGGAAAGCCCTGATTTCCTCGGCCAGGCCCTCAAGCCGCTCCGACGGCAGCTTTTTTACGTCGTCAGGTCCGAGTATGCCCTCAATCAATCCCAAGGCGACCTCCTTTTGCCATCGTCCATTCTAACCGCCGGGTCGGCAGTTGCAGCGCTGCGTCGGCCCTCCGCCCATGTGTGCGGAGGGCCGACGCAGGCGTGACACTGTTTTCGGCGCGACGCGGCCGTCAGAAGGCAGCCCGCGCCGGAGAGAGGCGCCGTCCGTCCGTCTCCGCCGTCAGCCGAGCGAATCCAGGACGATGTTCAACCCCTCAGCCATCGTCGGGTGGGCGATGACGGCGTCGCGCAGCTTGGGCCAGGGAAGGCCCCCCAGCATGGCCGTCTGAACGGCGGCGATCACCTCGCTCGCACTTTCGGCGACGATCGCGGCGCCGAGGATCTCCTCGGTCTCAGCGTCGACGACGACCTTGTAGAAGCCCTCGACGTGGCCGTGCGTCTTGGCTCTCGGGACCGCCGCCGCGGCGACCTTGGCCACCCGGATGTCCCGTCCGGCCGCGCGGGCCTCGCTCTCGCTCATTCCGACGCGCCCGAGCTCGGGGGTCGCGAAGACAGCCCACGGGATGAGGCGGCCCTCCGTCGAGGCGTCCTTGCCGGCAAAGAGGTCGCGCAGCACGCGGAAGTCGTTCCACGAGGCATGCGTGAACTGGGGAGTTCCGGCGACGTCGCCCGCGGCGTAGACGCCTGGCGCCGTCGTCTCGAGGCGGGAATCGACCTTGACGAAGCCGCGCTCGGTCAGTTCGACCCCCGCCGCCTCCAAGCCCAGGCCCTTTGTGGCCGGAGTGCGTCCGAGCGCCACGAGGAGGCGCGTTCCCGCGACCTCGCCGGCAGTCGTGTGGACGAGGACCCCCTCGTCGCCCGAGGACACGCGCACCGCGCGCTCGCCGGTGCGCACCGTCACGCCTTGCGCGGCGAGGTTGGCCGCCATCTCTTCGGCGACATCCGCGTCCTCCCTGGCAAGAATGTGCTCCCCGCCCTCGATGAGGGTCACGTCCGCCCCGAAGGCCGCCATCATCGAGGCCATCTCGACGCCGATGACTCCGCCGCCTAGAATGACGAGCCGATCGGGAATCTCGGTCAGGCGAAGTGCGTCCTCGCTCGTCCAGTAGTCGACGTCGCTCAATCCCTCAATCGGAGGAATCGCGGGCGTCGTCCCCGTGTTGATCAGGACCTTCTCGCCCTCGACCACGCGGACCGAGCCGTCGGCCAGCGTCGCCTCGACCGTCTTCGGCCCGACGAACTTGGCCGTTCCGAGAACGAAATCCAGCCCGGGGGCGGCGAACATCTTCTTATGCGCCTCGACCATGCCGCCGACAACGCTCTCCTTGCGGGCGCGCAAGGCCTCAAGGTCCACTCCCGCCGAGGCGAGGTCGGCCCCCGGCAGATCGACCCCGTAGGCCGCGGCCGTGCGAACCTCGGCAAGCCTTCGCGCGCTCGAGACGAGCGTCTTCGTCGGGATGCAGGCGACGTTGATGCACGTTCCTCCGATTTTGTCCCGCTCGACCATGAAGACTTTGTCGCCCTTCTTGGCACGAAGCATGGCGAGAGACTTTCCGGCCTTTCCGCCTCCGACGACCACAAGATCGTATTTTTCGGGCGCGCTTGCCATCGTATTCCTCCGTATATTTTGCGTTTATGCGGTATGGGCTCGTTCCCACCCGATGCATACAACGTGCAGCGCACAGAACGCATTCCGAGATGCGGATCACTCGATTCGCATCATTCTACTACGGTTACGCATTCGAAATGGTGTGTGTTCGGGAAAATGTCGACCGCCTCAAAGAAGGTTGCCTTGCGCCCGCATCCCCGCATGACGGCGACGTCGCGCGCCATGGACGCCGGGTCGCAGGAGACGAGGACGATCCTGCCGACCTTCGCCTCGCCGAGCATCGCCGCCAGCTCCGTGCCAAGCCCCGCCCTGGGCGGATCGGCCACGACGACGTCGCCGTTGACCCCCTCCAGCGCGTGGGCGTCGATCCTCGCGGCGCGGGTGCGGGCCCACGGCAGATCCCGAAGGTTCGCCCGCGCGTCCTCCACCGCCTCTCGGGCCCCCTCCATCGCGTAGACGGCGCCCGACTCCCCCGTCGCGACAGCGAGCGGCTGCGTCAGCAGGCCGGCGCCCGAGTAGAGTTCGACGACGCGGTCCCCCGGTTGGACGTCCGCTCCGCGCATGACGAGCTCGACGAGGCTCGCCGCCGCCGCTCGGTGGACCTGCCAGAATCCGCCTGCGTGGACCTGATAGGCGTACAGCTCGCCGCCGACCACGACGTCCTCGCGGACGACCTCGTCGGCCCGCATGCCCGGCGCCCACCACGAATCCC
>CAJPTB010000193.1 GCA_905373325.1 uncultured Ancrocorticia sp. | reverse complement strand
TTCTGAAGGTGATCGTCGACGAAGGGCCCCTTCTTCAGACTGCGCGGCATTCAGCTCATCCTCTCTTAGCGCTTGTTGCCGGTCTTGCGACGGCGCACAATGAGCTTGTCGCTAGCCTTCTTTGGACGGCGGGTGCGGCCCTCGGGCTTGCCCCACGGACTGACTGGGTGGCGGCCGCCGGAGGTCTTGCCCTCGCCGCCGCCGTGCGGGTGGTCAACGGGATTCATGACGACGCCGCGGACGGTCGGGCGGACGCCCTTCCAGCGCTTGCGGCCTGCCTTACCCCAGTTGATGTTGGACTGCTCGGCGTTTCCGACTTCGCCGACGCATGCGCGGCAGCGAGAATCGACGTTGCGGATTTCGCCGGAGGGCATGCGCAGCTGCGCGTACTTGCCCTCGCGGGCGACCAGCTGAACCGACGTGCCCGCCGAGCGGCCGATCTTGGCGCCGCCGAGGGGGCGGAGCTCCACGCAGTACACGGTGGTGCCGACGGGGATGTTCCGCAGCGGAAGGTTGTTGCCGGGCTTGATGTCCGCATTCGGGCCGTTCTCGACGAAGTCGCCCTGACGCAGATTCTTCGGCGCGACGATGTAACGCTTCTCGCCGTCGACGTAGTGCAGAAGGGCGATGCGGGCCGTGCGGTTGGGGTCGTATTCGATGTGCGCGACCTTTGCGGACACGCCGTCCTTGTCCCAACGCCTGAAGTCGATGATGCGGTACTGGCGCTTGTGGCCGCCGCCCTTGTGCCTGGTGGTGATGCGACCGGTGTTGTTGCGGCCGCCGGTCTTGTGCAGCGGGCGCAGCAGCGACTTCTCCGGCTTCGACCGGGTGATCTCGGCGAAGTCGGCGACGCTCGCACCGCGACGGCCGGGGGTCGTCGGCTTGTACTTACGAATTCCCATGAGTTTCGATCCTCAATCTTTCCGGTCAGCCGACCACGTCGCCGTAAATGTCGATCGAGCCCTCGCGCAGCGAGATGATCGCGCGCTTGGTGTTCTTGCGACGACCGACCCCGTTGCGGGTGCGGCGGGCCTTCCCCTGACGATTCTGGGTGTTCACAGAGGCGACCTTCACATCGAAGACGGCCTCGACGGCCTGCTTGATCTCGGTCTTGGACGCACGGGGGTCGACGAAGAAGACGTACTTGCCTTCGTCCTCAAGCCGAGCCGACTTTTCCGACGCGACGGGCGCGAGGATGACATCGTGCGGACGCTTGTTCCAGAAGCTTGCCTCGGTCACTTCTCCTCCTTGCCGTTCTTCGAGACGTACTCGGTGAGAGCCGACTCGGTGAAGACGACGTCGTCTGCCACGAGGACGTCGTAACTGTTGAGCTGATCGACGAAGATGACCGACGCCTCGGGGGCGTTGCGCAGCGAAAGCCTCGTCAGATCGTCGCCGCGAGAAACCGCCACGAGCGCCGCGCGGTCGTCGATCACCTTGCGCAGCAGGCCGAGGGCAGCCTTGGTGGAGGGCTTTTCGCCCTCGAGGAAGGCCTCAACCACATGAATGCGTCCGTTGCGCGCGCGGTCCGAAAGGGACTGGCACAGCGCAGCGGCGATCATCTTCTTGGGGGTGCGCTGCGAGTAGTCGCGAGGCTTGGGGCCGTGGACGGTGCCGCCTCCCGTGAACTGCGGAGCGCGAATCGACCCCTGGCGCGCGCGGCCGGTGCCCTTCTGCTTGAAAGGCTTCTTGCCTCCGCCGGAGACTTCGCCTCGGGTCTTCGTCGAGTGCGTGCCTTGGCGGGCTGCGGCCAGCTGGGCGTTGACGACCTGGTGAATGAGCGGGACGTTGACTTCGACGTCGAAAAGCTCGGCGGGAAGCTCGAAACTGCCCGTGACCTTGCCGGTGACGTCGTAGACGTCTGCATTGAGGGACTGCGTCATATTCAGGCTCCCTTCACGGCGGTGCGGACCACGACGGTTCCGCCCTTGTTTCCGGGGACGGCGCCGGCCAGAAGGATGATGCCCTTCTCGACGTCGACGGCGTGGACGGGAAGATTGAGGACTGTCACGCGGTCCTTGCCCATGCGGCCGGCCATGCGGAGGCCGCGGAAGACGCGCGACGGCGTGGCGCAAGCGCCGATCGAGCCGGGCTTGCGGTGGTTGCGGTGGGCGCCGTGCGAGGCGGAAACGCCGGAGAATCCGTGGCGCTTCATGACTCCCGCGAAGCCCTTGCCCTTGGACGTGCCGATGACATCGACCTTCTGCCCGGCCTCAAACAGGTCGGCGGTGAGCTCCTGGCCGAGTTCATACTCGGAGGCGTCGGAGGTGCGAATTTCGGCGAGTTTGCGACGGGGGGCGACTCCTGCTTTGTCGAAGTGGCCCTGGAGCGGCTTTGTCACGTTCTTGGTCTTCAGCTCGCCGGAGGCCAGCTGAACGGCCGAATAGCCGTCGGTTTCGGGGGTGCGGATCTGGGTCACGACGTTCGTGCCGACGCGCACAACGGTGATGGGAACGACGCGGCCTGCCTCGTCCCACAGCTGGGTCATTCCCAGCTTGGTGCCGAGCAGCGCCTTGACCGGCGCGCCGACAGCGGTTTGCTTGGAATTCATGATGCGTTACCTCAGAGCTTGATTTCCACGTTCACATCCGCCGGAAGGTCGAGACGGCGAAGCGTGTCGATGGTCTTCAGGGTCGGATCGACGATGTCGATGAGCCGCTTGTGGGTGCGCATCTCGAAGTGCTCGCGGCTGTCCTTGTACTTGTGGGGCGAACGAATGACGCAGAAGACGTTCTTCTCGGTCGGAAGCGGCACGGGGCCAACAACCGTCGCGCCTGTGCGCGTCACTTCGTCGACAAGCTTTTTCGCCGCATTGTCAATGACCTCGTGGTCGTATGACTTCAGGCGGATGCGGATCTTCTGTCCTGCCATGCCGTCGTAACCTCTTTCTACCTCGGTGATCGCCGGTCCCCGCACCCGGGCGTGTCGCGTATGATCACCGCGATAACGAAGCCCTATGCAGATTACGACGAACCCTTGTCACACGTCGGGGGCCAATTCCCGACGAAGTTCATGGCCCGGGCAGCCCGGGCAACTTGTTCAGTATGCCAGCATTCCAGCGGCAGCCGCAAGCCAACCATTTCAATAGTGGCCTACGCGACAGAAGGGCCTTTTTAATGCGACGTCGTGCCTCATGCCTCGCCGCGCCCGCTCTTGCCTGCCCTTTTGCGCAGGGGCGAGACGAGCGAAGCCTCGAGCAGAAAGGCGACGGCGGCCATGGCCACCGCGTAGGCGAAAATCTCGGGCGTGTCGATGTTGTTTTGGGCCATCCGAACGGCTCCGCCCATGCCGGTTGCGGTCGCCAGCAGCTCGGCCATGACGCACACGCGGATCGACTGGCCGAGGGCGACAGTCGCGGCCGCCAAGACGGGCGGCGCGATCATCGGAATTTCTACACGCCGCACGATCACCCGCTTGGGCAGCCGAAAAACCCGGGCCATTTCTATCAGGTCCCTGTCAACGTCACGCACCGCCTGCGCGCTCGCCGCAGCCAGCACCGGCGCCGTCACGATCCCGACGACGAAGACGACGACGAGGTCACCCGCCGTCCCAAACCACACCATGCCCAAAATGACGAAGACGATTGCAGGGGTGGACAGCAGAACGTAGAGGCCCGGCTGGAAGAACCATCCGACCCGCTTCCATTTTCCCATCGCGCATCCCCAGGCAACGCCGACGACGAGGGCCGCAAACAGGCCGACGAGGGCACGGACCAGCGTCATCCGCAGCGCCTCCCAGAATTCGTCTGTCGCCAGTATCCTCCTGATCGCCGCCCACGTCTCATCCGGGCCGGGCAGAACATACTCCTTCTGAGTCGATGCGGCGTATGCCCAGACTGAGATGAGAACGGCGATTCCCAGGAGCGTCCAGAACGCGCGGTCGAGTGCGCGGAACGTCCCCGCCCCGCGCACTTTCGCGCCGCTGATGGCTGAGTCGGCGCCGCGCGAAGTGCGACTTGCGCCCTCCGCCGCAGGGCTCACGCCATCTGGAACAGGATTCCCGCCATTTACAGTGGGACTTGCGTCATTCCGCATAGAACTTGTCGTCTGGCAGTTTGCCGCCGTATATCTTCGGATTGACCTCGCCGAGGCGCTTGAGGAAGTCCTCGTAGTCGGCCTTTGCCTCCTTCGCGGGTACGACGTCGAGTTGCAGGCGTGGAATCACCTGCTTAACCACGTCCACGGGAAGCTTGTAGTGGTCGGCGATCGCCTGGAGCGTCGCGGCGTCTCCGGCGTTGGCCTTGTCGACAGAGGCCTTGACCTCCGCGCGGACGGCGGCGGGCAGCCCGGGCCGGGAATCAACGAGGTTTCCTGGCATGACCAAGCCGGCCATGGGGAAACGGGCTTTCTTGCCGGTCACTTTCGCCCACTCTTCCTGGAGGTTGAAGACTCGCGTGATCTCCTTGCCTTTTTCC
>CAJPTB010000192.1 GCA_905373325.1 uncultured Ancrocorticia sp. | reverse complement strand
AGGCGAAGCGCCGTCGGGCGACGAGGCGTCAGCCGTCCCAAGAGAAGAAGCATCGGTCACCCCACCAGAATAGGGCACGGCGTCAACGGCTCGGGGAGAGACCGCCACGCGCAGCGATTGCGACAGGCCGTCAGGCCCGCACCAGTTCGACGTCGTCCAGGTTCAGGAAGTAGACGCATTCGGGCGACCAGCCCGAAAGCGTCGTGAAACCCAGCTCGGTCTCGATCGGCAGCCAGGCCCCCGTGAAATAGGTTTCTGCATTGATATACACCGCGTCATACTCGGCTGAGGCCGCCCGCCAATCGACGAGCACGTCGTTGGAGACCGCAAAGATCGGCGACCTGAGGTGGTAAGGAGTGTGCCCTCCTCTTCCCCGCCGCGCCTTTGCCGGAACGAGGAGGGGATGGCGTTCGACGAGCTTGGCATAATCCTCGACGGTCTCGATCCGATACAGTCTCGCAGGCGAGCGCGCCGCGGATTTCTCTTTGACGGACAGCCGGCAACCGTTTGTCTGTTCGATCGCCTGTCCGATCGCTTCGTGGACTTCTTTGTTCGAGTCCTCGCTCAGAAGGTCGTGCGACAGCACCGACGCCGGAATTCCGCATCTGGCCGGAACGAACGGAGCTCCGGCCACGATCTGCGCGTTCCACAAGACGCCGGGGTTCTGTTTGAGCGGGGCCGTCCACCACACATCGGTTCCCAGCGGCGAAAAGACGGCATTCTTGTAAGCTTCAATCGGAACGCCGGTCAGCCGTGTCGCATACCGTTCTTCGCCGAGGCAACTGCGGAGCCAGTCGCAGCAGCCCCGCAGCAGGATGCGAGCGGCCTCTTCATATTCTTGTGGAATCCGAAATGGGTTTTGCGTGCTGAATCCGAAGGCAGACCCGACCTGTTCGGCCAGAATAAGCAGGCGAAACAGATTTGGCAGCCTGCTGCGGTGTTCGCCGCGCTGGCGGAGTTGGCCGCGCTCGCGATGTTCGTCGATGCCGAGGCGCTCGAACAACTCGGGCAGAAACCGCTCGAATGCGGGGGAATCGTCGCGATATTCCTGAGCAATTGTCTCTTCCAAGTCACCCACAGGGCCAGCTTTGGAGAACAGCGACAGGTCCCGATGCCAGCACTCACCGATCCATGTGGCGAAAGCGCGTGTAAATGTTGCGATCATCGTATCCCGCAGTTTACTTTAAGAATGTTCGTTGGAAGTCTAGTGACGTCGTAACGGTAATTTACTTCATTGTATTTCTAGAATACGTGTCTAGATTGTCGCGTCATCATCTGATCAAAAGCGCGGTTTGCCTTTGACACGGTGTCAAGCCGGAAGATGGAGCCATGACCGAGACGAGACTGCTTCGCATCGGTGAGTTTTCAACGCTCACACGATTGTCTGCGCGGATGCTGCGCTACTACGACGCCAACGGCGTTCTGATCCCGGCCGCCACGGACGACGTGACCGGCCACAGGTTCTACGCCGCCTCGCAGGTGCGCGAAGCGACGCTGATTCGCCAGCTTCGCGACGTCGGCTTCTCCGTCTCCGCCATAGCCGCCCTGCTTCCGCTGCGCGAGAACCCAGAGGCTCTGGGCCGCGCGCTAGCCGTTCAGCGCGATCAGCTCATCGCCGACGCCGAGGCCGCCCGCCGCCGCATCGCCGAGATTGACCGACTCATCTCACAAACGAACAGGAGGGCCATCATGGCCGAAATCACCGTCACCACCCATCCGGCGCAGCGAGTGGTCGCATTGCGCACGACGATCGACACCTACGCCGACGAGCACAAGGCGTGGATCGCAGCCATGGAAGCGATCAGGGCCCAGGGAATCTCACTTGCCAGTGGGCTCTGCGGCGCCACCTTCCACGACCTCGAGTACCGCGAGGCCGACGTCGACATCGAGGTGTGGGAACCCGTAGGGCCCGACGCCGTCGCGGCCGACCCGCTCACAATCCGCGAGATCCCAGAGCAGAAGGTCGCCGTGGCGACGTTCCGCGGTGGCTACGACCAGTTCGGGCCCGTCAACGAGGAGCTGGCCGAGTACATCGCCGCCTCCGGACTCGAGTTCGCCGGGCCGATGTACAACCGCTACCTCGTGGGCCCCGCCGACACCCAGAACACGGACGAGTACGTGACGGAAGTCTGCGTGCCCGTGGCCTGAGCGTGAGCGCCGGCGGGAGTTGAATGCCCGCGGATTGAGCGCGCGTCTGTCAGAGTCTGAGCGCCCGCGGATCGAGCGCGTATCCGTTGGAGATTGTGCGGCCCGTTGCCTGAGTCCGCTGATTTGCGGTTGCCGTAGCAGGCCTTCGGCTTGACGGACCCCGCCGACGAACGGAGGCCGGCCCGGCTCTGCCTGGGCCAGCCTCCGGGGGCCGACGTCGCAGGCGCCGCCCCCCCGATTAGCGAGGCGCACCGTTATGCCTGCCGCTGCAGAGGAACCGTCGCGTTGGCCGACACGGGCCGTCCGTTGTTCTGGTCGATGCGGACGGTCCGTTGTTCTGGTCCGCTGAGTCCGTCCGCGGCCGGCCGCGCCGACCGGCTCAGACAGCCCGTTCTTGTGCCGGTCGGCCGATCGTCCGTCACACCGGCTGGCGCAGATTGTCCATCAGGGCGCGGCGATCGAGCCGCGCGGGCAGCCACGTGGTGGCGACAGCCAAAACCAGCGACGCTCCCATGGCCGCCAACAAGAACTTCACGGGAATGGCGGAGGCGAACATCTCTGCTCCGCCTCCCGACATCGCCGTAGCGCAGACCGCGCTGAGCAAAGTCGTCGCCAATCCGAAAAGGATCCCGGTTCCGGCGTATATCGCCCCCTCGAGGGCGGTGGACCGCAGAACGGTGCCCGGCCGCGCTCCAATCACTCCGAGCAACGCCCCCTCCTGACGGCGCGTTCGCCCGACCATAGCGATGTTCGCCACGCCCCCGATCCCGGCTATGAAGAAAATCGGGACCATGATCGTGAGAAAACCGTTGACCCCGTTGCTCATTCCGCCCGAGCGCGCCGCGCCGCCTATGGCGTGGATGGTGCCGGTCATGGAAACGGCGATGGCGAAGGGCACGATCGTGGTCATGCTGAGGGCCGAGCGGTGGCGCGCATTCTTGCGTGCCGAGAACCAGGCCGGGCTGCGGCTTGGAATCAGCCTCGTCCAGAAAACCAACAGGGGGCGGAGCGTCCAATTCGGAACGAACAATGCCGCCAAGGCGGCCATGAACCCCACTGCTCCGCCCATGAGCGCTCGGCCGCCCGGGGATTGAAGCTGAGCGATTTCGGCTTTGCCCGCGGCGCCCTCTTCTAAAACGTCGGCGGGCAGGTTGATGAAAATTGGCAGCGACGCCGCGCCGATCACCAATACTCCGGCCGCGATCCACTGCCACACCCTCGTGCGCGTGGTTGGGGCGGCTGCCTCTCGCAAAGCCTGCATCTCAGGCACATTGGCTGCCCGCCGCGCCGCGCCCAGGCCTCCGAGCACGCTGAACAGAGCCGTCACGAGCACTGCCGCGGGTACGGAGAAAGCGGGCATCGTCAGAGGAATGTTCCGGGGAAACAGATCGAATTCCCGCCACGTGAGCAGATAGATTCGCGCCAGCGGCAGGGCGAGCAGCCCGCCCAACAGGCCCCCGATCACTCCGACGGCGCCAACCTGCCACAGGATCATCGCGCGGATGCGGCTGCCGGGAATTCCAAGCACCTTCCACAGGGCGTGCGAGCGCTGCTGGGCCGTGACCGTCAGGCTCAGCGTGGTCGATATGACGATCGCCGTCGCCAAGCCCGCGTATCCCACCAGGTTGCTGCCGATCAGGCTGCTGGCGCGCAAATGCTCTCCATTGCCGTGTTCCAGGGACCACTGGGTGGCGCTCCACCACGCGATGACGATTATCCCCACGACGGCGGCGCCCGCCGTGGCCACCAGCAGCGACCACAGCCATTGACGGGCGTGGTGACGCAGGTCTTTCCACATCAAGGTCGACATTTTCCCCTCCCTTCAGCGCGCACGGGCGGCGTGGACCAGGCCGGCGATTCGCTCGGCGTCGCGGCAGTTCGACCACGTCGCGAGGCGGCCGCCGCTCATGACCGCGACGGAGTCAGCCAGGGCTGCGGCTTCGACGTCGTGCGTGACCATGACCACGGTGGTTCCCCGCGAGGCGAGCTGACGAAGCCAATCCAGGACGACGCCGCTGGAGTCGAGGTCCAATGCGCCGGTGGGCTCGTCCGCGAAGACGATGCGCGGCTCGCTGGCCATCACGCGGGCGATGGCCACACGCTGGCGTTCGCCGCCGGAAAGCTGATGGGGCTTCAAATTCGCGCGATGTCGCAAGCCCACCGCATCGAGCGCCGCCTCGATCTGGCCTTTGGAAAGCGTCCGCCCGGCAAGCCGCGAAGGCATCGACACGTTCTCCGCGGCCGTCAAGGAGGCGATGAGGTTGTACTCCTGGAACAC
>CAJPTB010000191.1 GCA_905373325.1 uncultured Ancrocorticia sp. | reverse complement strand
CTTGACGTATGCGTGGATGTTGTTCTCAAAGCCGGGCTTCTCGCACAGCGGCACGCCGTCCTTGTCGGTGAAGAACACCGTCGCCGACGTCGCGTCGACGCCGATGCCCACGATGTCGGCCGGGTCCACCCCGGCGTCCTTGACCGCGGCGGGAACCGACTCGCGCAGCACCTTGACGTAATCGGCCGGGTTCTGCAGCGCGAATTCAGGCGGAAGGGTCTGATTGTCGCCGGCGGTCAGGGTGCGGTCCATGACGCCGTGGGGGTATTCGGTCACGTGCGTGCCGAGCTGCTCACCCGTCGCGGCGTCCACGACGATGGCGCGGCCGGAGAGCGTTCCGTAGTCGATGCCGACGATGTATTTCTTATCGGACATATGTTTTCTCCTTGGGTTAGGGGAAGAAAGGAAAAGCGGATGGCGGAGTTCGAAGGGGCTCGACGGGCCGGGTCACTCCGCGGGGCGGCGGTGCCGGCCCCAGAAGCCCTCGGGCGAGAACAGCTTCTCGACGACGGCGTCGTAGACCCCCAGGTCGATGAGGATGTCGAAGACGGTGTAGCGGTCGCGGATCATCTGAGCCTTGAAGTGGGTCTCGCGGAAGCGCTCCCAATCGATCTCGATGAGCTCGGGATGGTATGGCGCGCCCACCGTCTTCAGGCGGTCCATGATCTCCTCGGGCGCCATGAGCTGGGCGCGCAGCCTCTCGCGCAGCTCGGGCCACTTCTCCTTGAGCAGCTCGATGCGGGCGACGAGCTCTTCGCCTTCAGTCCTCTTCTTGAGGGAGTGGCGCACGGCCTCTTCCTGCATCCGGGGCTTGAGGGCGGCGCGCACCTGGGATTCGACCTGCTCGGGGCTCTTGACGGCCGCGAGCGCGCGATCGACGTCGAAGTCCTCGGCCTCCATCTTGAGGAACTCCTCCCAGATGGCGCACGAGGCGACCGTTCCGACCCCGACCTTGAATCCGTGCGAAAGCGGGGGCTCCCAATCCAGCCCGTGGCCTTCCATCTCCCACACGTGTGAGAACTGGTGGCCGGCGCCGGAGGCTGAACGCGAGGACTGGCCGGCCTGCATCGCGAGGCCGGACATGAGGTTGCCCTCCATGAGGCCCTCGATGGCCTTCTTGTCGCCGTTCCCGATGGCTTCGGGGTCGGCGAGGGAGCCGCGCAGCGGGCCCTGGACCATGTTCCACACGTACTCGTTGATCGGTTCGATCCCCAGGGCGTCGGCGAGGATCCAGTCCGCGCCGGCCGGTATCTTCTCGATGAGGTCGCCGTATCCGGTGGCGGTCAGGCGCTTGGGGGCGTTGCACACGACGTCGTTGTCCGCGACGAGGCCGGCGGGGCCGGGGCACGAGCGGGTGATCTTGAAGCCGTCGCGGGAGATGGACGCGCCGAAGGCGGCGAAGCCGTCGACCGAGGCGGCCGTGCACACGTTCATGTACGGGCGGCCGAGTTCGCCGGAGGCCAGCTTGGCGATGTCGTTGAGCGTGCCCGCCCCGATCGAGCACACGACCGCGTCCTCGAGCGGCTCGATGTGGTTGCGCAGGATTTCGACGTTCTTGTAGTCGCCGTAAAGCGTCGGCTTTCCTGGGAAAATATACGGTTCTTGGGCGAATTCGACCCCTGCCGCCCTGAGGGAGGCGACCACTTCCTCGCCGGTCGCGCCGAAGGTGTTTTCGTCTGCCACGACGAGGGCCTTCGCCCCCGGGAACAGCTTGGCGAACATTTCGCCCGTCTGGCTGGTGACTTTCGTGCCTTCGGGGCCTGCCGCGCGAATCCCAATATTTGCTGCGCAAGGCCCTTCCGGCTCCGTGGTTGAGCTTCTATGCGGCCCGGGGCCCTCCTGTCGGAAAGCCCCGGGCCCGTGGATCATTCGGCTGTTGCGTGCTCGGCGGCGACGTGGTCGACCGTCTCGTGAATGAGGCCTTGCACCAGCGGGAACTGCTTGCAGTACTGATCGGCGTAGAACTTGTACTGCTCGTGCCTCTCGGCGTCGGGCTCAATGCGCTCGCGCTCGTGGACCATCGCGTCGGCGGCCTCCTGGACCGATCCGTACAGGCCCGCGCCGGCGGCGGCGAGGATGCACGAGCCGAGGGTGACGGCGTCGCCCACCTCGGTCAGGGTGATCGGAACGCCGGTGACGTCGGAGTGCATCTGCGTCCACATGCGGGACTTCGTCGCCCCTCCGCAGGCCACGAATTCCTGAACCTCGAACCCGGCCTCGCGCAGCTTGCGCAGGTTGGCTTCGACGCCGTAGCAGACGGCCTCCTGGATCGCGCGGTACATGTGCTCGCGGCTGTGGGCGAGCGACAGCCCCGTGAAGACGCCGCGCGCCTTGGAGTCGGAGTAGGGCGTGCGGTTGCCCTGGAAGAACTCGTTGATGACGAGGCCGTCGCAGCCGATCGGGATGTCCGCCGAACGCTGGTTGAGGATGTCGTAGGCGTTGAGGCCGGTCTGCTCGGCCGCCAGGTTGATGTCCGGGCAGAAGTTGTCCTTGAACCACTTGAGCACGGACCCGGAGGAGACCAGGGAGATCTCGACCGTGTACTGGCCGGGGACGACGCCGTCGGTGTAGCCGCCGAAGAAGCCGGGGCCGGAGACGGGGTCGGGCGACTGGCCGGACATGACGTGCGAGGAGCCGGTCACCAGCGACATCTTGCCCGGGCGCAGCACGTTGAGGCCGATCTGGCCGTGCCACGCGTCGCCGCCGCCTTGGGCGACGGGCGTTCCGGGAATGAGGTCGAGGGCCTCGGCGGCGGACTTCGACAGCCCGCCGACGAGCACGCCCAGGTCGTTGACCACGGTGGGGAGCTTGTCGAAGACGTCGCCCGCGCCGGCCTCTTCGTAGAGATCGACGGGCCAGCCGTCGTTGTCGCGGTCGTAGTACATGCGGTGGGCGGCCGTGTTGATGTTCTGCGTCCACTCGCCGGTCAGCTTGAAGGTCAGCCAGTCGGGCGCGTCCACGAGGCGGTAGGCCTTGTCGTATGTCTCGCGCTCGTTCTCGCGCAGCCACGCGGCCTTGAAGGGGAACCATTCGGCGGTCGGCGGCAGAGTGCCGTTTCCGGTGTACCGCCGGGCGGGCGACTTCGTGTCGACGACGCGGGCCGCCTGCTCGGTGGCCCGGACGTCCATCCACATAATCGCCGGGCGCAGGGCTTCGCCGCCCTGGTCGAGGGCGACGACGGTCATCGTCGTCGCGTCATAGGAAATGCCCTTGATCTCGTGGGGCTGGACGCCCGAACGCTGCATGACGCTGTGAACCGAGGCGCGAAGGGCGTTCCACCAGTCGGTGGGCGACTGCTCGGCCCAGCCCGGCGCCGGGTGCGTGGTCTTGTAAGCCGTCGCTGCGAATGCCACGGGCGCTCCGGTGAGATCGAAGATTCCGACTCGACACGACTCCGTGCCGAAGTCGATGCCCATGACGTAAGGGCCGCCGGTGAGTGAATTGGTGTTGTTGAAAACAGACAAGGAAACCTCCGCGCTGAAGTTCGTAGGTGTTTGACAGTTCACTCGTCCGCATCGGACCAGCCCCATTCGAGGCGGATGGCCTCGGGGATGAGGTGGTCGATGCGGTCGAGGACGAATGTGGGTTGATCGGCCGGATCCAGGGCCTCGGCCTCTTCCAGCGTCGAATCGCCGGTCAAAAGCAGGCACGAGACCATGTTCGTCTTGATGGCCATGCCGATGTCGGTCATGAGGCGGTCGCCCACCATCATGCAGTTGGCGGGATCGACGTCCAGGCCGTCGATCGCCGCCGAAAGCATGGTGGCCTCGGGCTTGCCCATGTTCGCCTGGCACTTGGCTCCGGTGCAGGCTTCGATGGCCGCCACGATGGTGGCGGCGTCGGGTTCGCCGCGCCCGCCCGGGAAGGGGCAGTAGCGGTCGGGGTTGGTCGTGATGAGGAATGCCCTCTTGTGGAACCAGATGGCGTCGAATGCGATTTGGAGCTTCCGATATTCGAAGGTTCGGTCGTAGGAGGCGATGACGATGTCGATCTTCTCCGGATCCTCGCTCATGGCGATGCCAGCCTCCGCTAGGGCCTTCTTGAGGGGCTCTTCGGAGATGGGAAAGACGACGGCGTCGGGATGGTTCGCCTTGAGCCAGCGGACCGTTGTGACGACGGTGTTGGCGATTTCCTCAATCGGCGTGGGAATCCCCAGCTTCCCGAGCTTTTCCAGGTAAAGCTGCGGGTCCTTCGTCGGGTTGTTCGACAGGAAGCGCACGGGCCTGCCCAGCTCGCGCAGCCCTTCGATGAGCCGCTTGGCGCCGGGCAACAGGTCGTCACCCAAATAAATGGTGCCGTCCATGTCGAAAATGTAGGCGTCGTAGAGCCTGTCAGGAGATGTGCGCTTCACTGCGTTCCTCTCTCAAGTCTTCCGGATTTCGAATTTCGACATGGACGGCACCATTTATTTGGGTGACGACCTGTTGCCC
>CAJPTB010000190.1 GCA_905373325.1 uncultured Ancrocorticia sp. | reverse complement strand
CCCCGACACCGGCATGGTCGCCCTGGGCAAGCGAGAGGGGGCTTCGCGCGATCATCGCGGGCGCGGGGGGCGCGGCCCATCTTCCGGGGATGCTCGCCGCCTTGACGCCGTTGCCCGTCATCGGCGTCCCGGTGCCGCTGCGGCATCTTGACGGAATGGACTCGCTCCTGTCGATCGTCCAAATGCCCGCGGGCGTGCCGGTGGCGACGGTGTCGATTGCCGGGGCCCGGAACGCCGGGCTTCTCGCCGCGCGCATCGTCGGCAGCGCCCCGGCGGACCGGGACGTTCGCGATCGAATGGCGGAATTCCAGGACGGGCTCAGGAAGACGGCCAAGGCCAAAGGGGCCGCGCTGCGCCGCAAGCTCGAGGGCTGAACGGTCCGCATCGGGCTGAACGGCTGGCGAATGTCCTTACGGCGGCGAAGCGCGCTGTCGCAATGCGTTCCCGCCGTCGCAGCGATTCGGTGCGCTGTTGGAGCCGACCGCACCCGCCGCTAAGGCGATTCCGCCCTTACAGAGGGGAAAAGAAATCGGACGACGTCAGAGTCCCGTTGCGGAGCTTTTCGAAGAACCCGTCAATCTTGGCGGGATCGAGGCGCACGGCCGACTGCTGGCCCACCCGGTAGTTCATGCTCGAAATGGGCGGCGCGCCCATCAGCCCGTCGGGGCCCATGACGCCGCGAATGCTCAATCCCGCCTTGCCCAGGGCGACCATGCCGGTGTCGGGGTCGACGGTCAGATGCTCGGCCACCGTGCCGACGAGGGAACGCTGGCGCATCGGGTTGATGAGCGTGGAGGGCGAGGCCGCTTTGGAGACGACCTTCGAGACGACCTGACGCTGGCGGAGCGCTCGGCCGATGTCCCCGAGAGGGTCGGCTTTGCGCATTCGCGAAAAGGCAAGGGCTGTGGGGCCGTCGGCGTCGTGGCAGCCCTTTGTCCACACCAGGCCCGAGTCGCGGTCGTTGACGTCGGCGTCGTAGCAGAGGTTGACTCCGCCGACGGCCTCGACGAGGGATTGGACCCCGCCCATGGAAACCTCGATGTAATGGTCCACCTTCAGTCCGCTCAATTCCTCGACGGTGCGCACGAGCAGCTTGGGCCCGCCGATCGAATAGGCCGCGTTGAGCTTGCCGGCGTTGTTGCCAGGGATTGTCACGTAGGCGTCGCGGGGAAGGGAGACGAGAGCGGGCTTCCCGGACTCGGGGACGTGCAGGAGCATGATCGTGTCCGAACGCTGCCCGGCGGTGGGATCGTCGATCGCGCCCTTCTCGCGCTTGTCAGAGCCGACCACGAGGTACGTCGTGCCAGGGGTGTCGGCTTTGTCGGAAAGCGCATCGACGTCGTGGAGCTTCGAGTTTCCGTAATGGATGAGATACGCCGGCCAGGCGATGAGAAGCACCAGAAGGACGACGAGGGCGATGCCTATGCGCCGGCGCCAAGGGTGCCTGCGGCGAGGCTTCGACGGCGGATTGAGCCCGCCTCCCGATTCCGTCGGGCCTTGCGGCGGCTGTGTGGGGCCGCGCGGCGGCTCGGTCGGGCCCTGTGGCTGGGCCGCCCGGAAAGGCTCGGTCGGAGCCGGAAGGGGCCGCCCGCCGAGCGAGTCCGGTCTCTGTGGACTCTGAGAGCCTGACAGATTGGAGGCGGAGGCGCCGCCCGAAGGCCGCTGCGACGACGCCGACTGCCCTCCCCGCGAGGCGGGAGGGTAGGAAGAAGGCTGGGACGGGCGAGAGGCGCCCGCGGCGGGATCGTCGTCAAGGCGCCGCGCGCTTCCTCCGGGCCGGGCGACGCTCGTGGACCCGGAGCGGCGTGCGCTGTGAGAGGCCTCGGAAGCCGACGTTGCGGACCCTGCCTGCTGAGCGGAACCGGGCTGTTGAAGGGACCTGCCTTGCGGGGCGGAGCCAAGCTGCTCGGCAGCCCCCGACCGGGAGCGAGAAACGCGCTGCGACGCCGAGCTGGACTGCGACGCGGAACCGCGCTGCTCGTTCGGGTCGATTCCGAGTTCTTTTTCGAGCAGAGAGCGCTGACGTCGCGGCGGGCGACCGTCGATGGCAGCCCACTCTTGAAGCTGCTCAGACGTGCTGCCCGTGCCGCCGGAGCGGCCGCTGACCACTTCCTTGGCTCCCGAGGAGTCTGGGCGCGCGGCTTTTTTGGCAGGCTCGAAGGACGGAGGCTGTGTCATAGGGCACCCGCTTACTTGGCGTTGTTCCTAGTGCAAACCGGGGTCTTCGTGCTTGAGGGCGAAGGCTTCTTAGCCGACTGGGAGGCCTCGGGCGACGCCGGGCTCTCTTTGGCGGCATTCTCCGCGCTTCCTCCCGGGTTCGCCGGAGTTTGGGAAGGGGACTCGCTGTCCGTGACGGTGCCCTCGGCCGGGTCGACCGTCATCGTCACGGGCTTGTCTTTGGCTATGCTCGCCCAAAGTTTGTCCGCCTCTTTGCGCGGGACGACGTAGGCGCCCTTGTGCTCGAAAGGCATCGTGAGGAATTTGACGTCGCTCGGGGCGACGTTCTGGAGAGAAGAGGCTAGGCCTGCGAGATTGCGGATGTCTCCGAATTCCTTGTTCGCGGCGATGTTTTTAGTGGTGGCGTCGAGGATGCTGTACAGCTTGCTCGCATCCCCCACCAGGTCAAGGTCCATCGCCTCAGTCATAATGGTTTTGACTAGCTCCTGCTGTCTGCTCACCCTGCCGAGGTCAGAGCCGTCGCCCAGGCTTTTGCGGGCTCGGGCCAAGGCCAGCGCCTGGTCGCCGTCGAGAAGGCGGCATCCCGCCTTGACTTTGAGGCCCGCCTCCTTGTCGTTGACGTCCTCAGCGAAATAAGAAGGCACTCCTCCAAGCTCGTTCACGATTCCCTTGAAAGCGGCGAAGTTGATAACCATGAAATTGTCGATGCGCAGCCTTTTCCCGGTCAGCTTCTCAACTGTTTTCATTGTGCATGCCGCTGCCGAACCGGTGTTGAGCTTGGCCCCGCCTTTGGCGAAGGCGGTGTTGAATCGAGCGTTCTTTTGCGGTTCGGTCGTGTAGAGGACTTTGTCGTCATCGTCTTTGTCTCTCACATTGCATTCGGGAATGTCGACGAGGGTGTCGCGGGGGATGGAGACGACTTCGACTCGTTTGCGATCCGCGGAAACATGCACGAGCATCGTCGTGTCTGAGCGCATTCCGACCACGTCGCCTGAAGACCCGGCTCCGTCCACGTCCGAATCCCCGCTGCGATAATCCGATCCGATGAGGAGGAAATTCACCGACTTTCCGGCTTGCTTGTCGATCGTTGGGCGATCGCTGCCGAGGTCTTTCCGCGGGTCGTACTTCTCGATGTTGCCGTTCAGGCGGAAGTACATGAAAACAAGGGCCGAAGCACCTGTCAGCAGGAGCGCGGAAAGGCACAGTGCCGCGATCCTGAAAATGTGCCGTGATCGACGGCCGGCCGCCATATGGGCGGCATCGCGTTGTTTTCTACTCACCTTGCCAATAGTACGTGCCGTTCCTGTGGGAGAGCGGGGAATGCTTGCCGTTGGGGAGTTGTGAGACCGAGGCCGACATCGATGTCGATAAGTGTGGACGGTGAAGTAACGGGTTAAAGTCCGAGAACACCCGCGGGTCATCCGACCCAAATGTGCAGACGTGGCCGATGACTGCCGACGTAAGCGTCTTCCGCGAAATGTAGCGGTTTTCACAGTGGTTGGAGGCTTGACACAGTCGAGGGTGAGAGGGTGTGCATCCGCCCAGATTCCTGGGTGTGCGGTGCTCGCCGGTCCCGGGCGGCGGGTCTGCGCGAACGGGGGCCGGACCCCGGAGGCGAGTGCGGAGGATGCCCAAACCGCCGCGGGTCTGTGCGAATGGGGGCAAGATTCTTGGGTGTGCGGTGCTCGCCGGCGGCGTGCAGCTTGGAACGCAGTCGCGCGGAGTGCGTGGAGTTCGGAGCGGAGGCGCTTGAAAAGCGGGCATTGTCCAAAATTGAGAACGAGGTCGAAAGCTGCGGCGCTTCGAGGCATGGAGTCGTGCTTCGGAGCGTGGAGCCGTGCTTCGAGGCATGGACTTGTGGCGCCCTTCCCTCCGCCTTGGAACGGCTGGGAGACGGACTCTGGAAACGCGAAGCGCTGCGGGAGGTTAGTCTTATTCAGTGAACACCGAACGCCTGAGGATTGTCACCGTCGCCTTCAACCCGGGGGAGGAGCTCGCATTGTGGGCGGAGTCCGTCGGCGAGGCCACGCGCAGGGCCGTCGACGTCGTCGTCGTCGACAACGGGACCGGCGCTGAAATGGTCGACGCCGTGGGGCGGATCTATGGCGCCGCCGTCCTCAGGCCGGGCCGGAACCTCGGTTATGGAACGGCTGTCAACCGCGGTGTGAAAGCGCTGCGCGAACAGAGCGCGGCCGCGGCTGCGCCCGGCCCGGCTGCGGGATCGCTCGACAGGCGGCCGCTCAAGGCACAAGGGCCGGC
>CAJPTB010000189.1 GCA_905373325.1 uncultured Ancrocorticia sp. | reverse complement strand
CGTCGCGGGTGAGGAAACCGGCCTTCTTGAGGGCGGGGCGGTTGGCCTCACACTCAACATTTTCTAGGCGCCTTCCTCAACGTCAGCGTTTTCGGGCTGCAGCGGCATGAACGCACGCGAGAAGCCTGCTCCGGCGCCGATGCGCGCGGGAGGCCTGCGGCAAGGGAACGTCGATGTAGTCACACATGGACCGGAGCCAATGCGCGGGACGCCCTCCGCAACACTGACGGACGCCTCGAACTCGAACTGACAGCATTCAGGTGTTTTATAAATCAAGGCGCTTTGAAGCATTTTGGCGGTTCACATTGTGGAGGAGTTCGGCTGGCAGGCGCAGCAGTGCCATACTTGGGATCGTCACAACAGCGATCTTTTCTCGAACCGGAGAGGAATCATGGCCCGACTTTTTGGAACTGACGGCGTGCGAGGGCTCGCCAATCGCCAGATTACGGCACAACTGGCACTCGAATTGGGCGAAGCCGCCGCTCGGGCTCTCGCACAGGGCGGAGAAGGGCGCCCCCGGGCGGTTGTAGCCCGAGACACGCGCTTGTCGGGGGCCATGCTCGCGCAGGCCGTCGCGGCAGGCCTGGCCGGCGCCGGCGTCGACGTCGAACAAGTCGATGTGCTGCCCACCCCCGGGCTGGCCTACCTCACAGCCTCCCAGAACATCGACCTCGGCGTGATGATCTCCGCCTCCCACAACCCTATGCCCGACAACGGCATCAAGTTCTTTGCGCGCGGCGGGTTCAAGCTTGAAGACTCCATTGAGGACGAGGTCGAAGCCCTCCTCGGCGCCGAATGGGACAGGCCCGTCGGCGAAGGCGTGGGCAGGATCGAGTCCGCCGTCGAAATGGCAGACTCCGCTTACATCGAGCACCTCGTCGGATCGATCGACGTCGAATTGACCGGCCTGCGAATCGTCGTCGACTGCGCCAACGGGGCCACCAGCGCCGTCGCCCCCGAGGCCCTGCGCAGGGCCGGCGCCGACGTCGTCGTCATCAACGCCTCGCCCGACGGGCACAACATCAACGACAAATGCGGGTCTACCCATCCCGAACAGCTCCAGTCCGCCGTCGTCGCTTCCGGGGCTGATTTCGGTTTCGCCTTCGACGGCGACGCCGACCGCTGCCTCGCCGTGGACGCCTCGGGCGCGATGGTCGACGGGGATCAGATCATGGGCCTGCTCGCCATTGCGATGAGGGACCGCGGCGAACTTGCGGGCGACACGCTCGTTGTGACGGTGATGTCCAACCTCGGCCTCATCCTCGCCATGCGCAAGGAGAGGATCGCAACGGTTCAAACGGCCGTCGGCGACCGCTACGTCCTCGAGGCCATGCGCGCGGGCGGGTATGTGCTCGGCGGCGAGCAATCCGGCCACGTCATCAATCTCAACCACGCCACCACCGGAGACGGCACCCTTACCGCGCTGCTCGTGGCCGCCGAGGTTGCGAGAACCGGGCGGCCGCTCGCCGACCTCGCGGGGGTGGTCCAGCGCCTCCCGCAGACGCTCGTCAATGTGGCGGACGTCGACAAGGGCCGCACAGAAACGGATGAGGAGGTCGCGGCGGCCGTGAGTTCGGCAGAGCGCGCGCTGGGCGAGACGGGACGGGTGCTGCTCCGCCCCTCCGGAACCGAACCGCTCGTGAGAGTCATGGTTGAAGCCGCAACGCAGGAGGAAGCCGACGCCGTCGCGGCAAACCTCGCGGAGGTCGTGAAGTCGAGGCTCAGCCTCTAAGGGATCCTTTCCGCGGGATTCTTCTTTACAGGCTCTGCTCCACGGCGCCTCGATTAAAGGGGATTTGCCGAAGGGCACGCCTGTTCACGCTTGCTCGGAGGGGCCAAGCCAAGCGCTCGGCCCCTCCGGCAGGGCCGAGCCAAACGCTGCTTCTCCGGCAATTGGTTTCTGCCGGTCTCGGGACTCGGGTCGGCGCATCCGCTGCTAATCGAAATCGGCATGGATTCCTGGCGTCGAATCCGGGCCGCCAGCGGTCGATGCCGCACTGGCTTCGGGCATGTAACTCGTTCCCATGATGCTCTTTATCAATTATGACGTAAGTTTAGCTTCTTTGGTGTAGATTCATTGTGTATGGCGAATCGCGTAACCTGCAATTTATGGCGAATGGGTCTGTGCTCGGCCAACACATGATATGCGCGAATTGATATGTTTAGGACGTTTGCCTTGTTGTGGAGCGAACGCGTGGATTTCCTGGTTCGGCTGAGGATAGCGTCGAGTGGATAAGTTTGAAAGAAATTCATCAAGCAACTACTTACTTTTTCGTCATTCTAACACGTAATGCCGCGTGTGTGCGGCGCGAAACGGGGGTGTTTGGGGTAGTCTATAAACTGTAACGGAACGGGATGTCCTGTTTTTGCTACTGTGTATGCGTCAAACGCAGTTCTTACATATCTAATGCCAAGGGAGGATGATCGCGTGGCCATATTTAGAATGGACAAGGATCAGTTCAGGCGTCAAATAGCTGAACTGGAACAAGCCGGCGCCGAGTACGAAGGGGCGAAGGCCTCTCTGAGCTCGGCTGTGGGCAATAGCTGCCAGGATCTGCAGAATACCGGGGCGTGCACGCCCTCTGATGATGACCGTTGGTCGGGGCTCAACGAGCTCCAGCAGTTCAGGGCGCCGGTGCACACCTCGCTGTTCGCGGTGGACAAGGAAATGAAGCAGCTTTCGGAGCTGCAGAAGGCGACGATCGAGGATTTGCGGTCCTCCTTGGACAGCTTCACTTACCGGGACGACGCCGAGCGTGCGGAGTTCGCAGCCGCGCTTGACAGACTCGATCGCCAGTTCACGTACACCCCGCCTCAAGGTATGGGGGCGATCGCGCAGGCTTTGTGGCGGGGGCTTCGTTCGTTTCCCCTATCCACGGGAGGTCAGTCGACTTCCCAATCTGCGGGAGGGCAGTCGACGATTTCTCAAGCGCTTGAGACCGGATTGTCCGGCGCTGGTTTGGGGCCGTCTCAATCGGGGGCTGGGAACTCCGGATCCTCGCAAGGCGCGACGGGCTCGGGAGGCGGTAAGTGATGGCAACCCCTAATGCTGATCGCCTGAAGATCATCGAAGTCTGGAAGACCGACCCCATCGAGCAGGCCAACGACGACCTCAGGGACGTTTCTGCCCGGATGCGCCAGATTGCTCAGATCAACCGGCGCGTGGCGGCCGACTTGGGCCTGGAAGGCAAAACCGCGCAGGCGGCTTCGGCCCGCCTGGACGGCCTTGCGAGCTCTCTCGAAAGCCGCGCCCAGAAGGTAGATAAACTCGCAGAGATCCAAGGCAAAGCCGTCGAGAGCGGAAGAAAGGCTCAGACCGGCAACCAGGAGATCCAAAAGACTCTTCAAAGTGTTAACGAGGTTCTCGACAGAACTAAAGGTGCGGCGACAAAGACCCCTGATAGTGCAGCTGTCGCAAACGATCAAGCGGAACGTGATGCTGTGCATGCGGAGATCGATCGGCGGGCAAAGAAAGTGCTGCATGTTCTCGGTTCCGAGATGCACGAGTTGATCGGTTCTCTTCCCGACCAACCTGAACACGCGCCCTCGTCAGGGCACGGCAGCGCGTCCACTGACTCTGCCAAAGCTGGACGAGGGAGTGGCGACGGTGCCGGGCAAACAGATGTTCATGGGGTTGCCCCTCCTGCTTATCGGGGGCCGACGCGATCGGCTACGGAATGGCACACTCCCGGAAATGTTGGAGCTGGCGGCTCCGGGGGCTCCGTCGGCGGCGGTTATGACCCCGGGGGCGGCGCCTCGAGCGGAGTGTCCTTGCAGGGGTCGCATTATGCTCCTGGACAAGTCGGTGCGTTTGCGCCGGGAGGTTCGCGTACCTTGAATCCAACGACGGCACCGCCAGCGGTGTTCAGTCCTTTGGCCACGGCCGCCGCCATCGGCGGAGGAACGGCTGTGGCTGGGTATAAGGCCTATCAGGCTGTGCGCGCCGCACGTGCGACGGCGTCGACGCCCGCTTCGACTACCTTGCCCGCACGGTCGGGAGCCGCAGTGCGTGCGACCGCGCCGAGTTCGTCGGGTATCCTGCGTGGGGCGACAACTGCGGTTCGGGCGACGTCCTCTCAGACAGGTTCCCGCGGCATGCCGGTTCGAGGCGGGGCCACAGGTGTGGCCAGACCCGTCTCGGCATCTTCGTCGGCGCGTTCTTCCGGCATCGTGCGTGGGGCGACGACGGCGGCTCGGGCGTCGAGTCCAGCCTCGTCTTCTCGAGGATCGGGTATCCTTCGAGGCGCAACAACTGCGGCTCGAACCCCGACTGCGTCGCCGGCCTCGGCGGGAAAAGCAGGATCCTACGGCACTCGCACTGCGGACGGCGTTTCGAATCGAGCCGTCCAGTCCTCGACTCGGGGAACGGGGTTAAGCGCTTCTCGCGGGGCCGGAGCGACCAGCCAAACGGCGACGGCAAGCCGTGGAGCAAGCTCTTCCGCAACGCGCAG
>CAJPTB010000188.1 GCA_905373325.1 uncultured Ancrocorticia sp. | reverse complement strand
TCCATCGCGGGGCTGCAGATCCTCTCCGGGACTCCGCCGGAAAAGTTCACCGGCGCGGTGTACGCCGCCGTCGTTCTCACCGGCGTTTTGACTTTCGTTTTCATTCGCCCTCTGCTTCCGCGCGGCACGTACGTCGCCCGGCGGGGCCTCGCTTCAACGATTCTCATGCGCGGCTTGAGCAGCGGCACTTTGCTCGGCACCGAGGCTTTCCTTCCCCTCCTGTTGCAAAAGATCCACGGCTGGCGCCCCACCGAGGCCGGGTTCATCTTGACGGTCGGTTCGATCACGTGGGCTTTGGGTTCGTGGATCCAGGGACGGATCTCCTCCCCCGATCTTCGACGGAGGATCGCCTCTCTCGGAACGGCATTCCAGCTCTGCGGCATTCTCGTCGTCGTTCCCGCGAGCTTTTATCGGTTCTCCCCGTGGCTCGTCGTGGCCGGATGGAGCTTGGCGGGATTGGGAATGGGATTGGTCTTTTCGGCCATGGCGGTTCATGCGTTGGCCATGACTCCCAAACGCAGGCAAGGGACGACGTCGTCGGCCATCCAGCTCGCCGACACCCTCGGTTTCTCCTTCTGCGTCGCGGTCGTCGGCTTGGTCTACGCCATCGTCATGCCCGCCCAAGAGTGGGCTTTCGCAGCCTCGGTCGGAACGATGGCGCTGTTGAGCGCAGTGTCCTTAATCGTCGTGCGAAGGACAGCCCCCCACCCCGGATCCGAGGAGGAAGCCCAGCTCGAGGCTTCGGCCCGCGCAATCGAGTCCGTCGTTTAGATTCTCACGTCGACGCCTCGCCGTGCCACATCTCACCCTCGCAAAAACAAACATTTCACGCTTGAGGGACTAGACTCCTCTAGGCGCATCGTCGCCCCAGCTTTTCGCCTGCCGGTTGCTAGGCGAGCGCGCGGTGTTATCAGGTTTCGTGGCGCGCGCTGGACAACTGACAGGTGAACATGACCGAATATAACGCGCCCTCGCTCGACGAGGGAACCGGCGGCGCCCTTGCGCCGCGCAACGACTCCTTCCCGTTCCGGAGCGACGAGAGCATCGACGGCCTCTTTGCGTATGACGGCGGCGAGGGCTCCGGCGCCTCAGCGTCCAAAGAAGACGCAGCGGACCACAACGCCGCCGATCGCAAAGACGGCAGCAGCACGCACGAGGGCTCCGGCGCCTCCCCCGAGGGCGACAACGGCCAGAGCCGGAACCGCGGCGCTTCACACCAAAGCAGCGAGGTCTCGCACGAGAGCGGCAACGGCCATAACCAGAGCGGCGCCGTCGCACCTGGAAACGACGCCGCAGCCGAGAAGCCCGGCGACGTCAATTCCAGCGACGTCCTTTTCGACGACCTCGGACTGCCCGAAGACCTCCTCGCCGCGGTGAAGGAGCTCGGCTTTTCGGCGCCCACGGCGATTCAGGCGGCGGCCATCCCGATTCTTCTGCGGGGAAAAGACGTCGTCGGCGTCGCCCAGACGGGAACGGGAAAAACGGCGGCCTTCGCCCTTCCCCTCCTCGCCCATATCGACCCCGACAAGCGCGAGGTCCAGGCCCTTGTCCTCGCCCCGACGCGCGAGCTGGCGATGCAAGGCGCGCAGGCGATCGAGTCGTTCGCTGCAAAATCGCGCGGGGTCGACGTCGCCGCCGTATACGGCGGGTCCTCCTATCTTCCCCAGCTCAGGGCGCTCGAAGGCGGGGCGCAAGTGGTGGTCGGCACCCCGGGGCGCATCATGGACCTTATGGACCGCGGCGCACTTCGCTTGGACTCGGTCCGCTATTTTGTGCTCGACGAGGCCGACGAAATGCTCCGCATGGGATTCGCAGAGGACGTTGAGAAAATCGCCTCCAAAGTTCCCGAGGGTCGGATATCCGCGCTTTTTTCGGCGACGATGCCGCCGCCGATTCGGCGCGTGGCCGAACGCCACCTGAGCGACGCCGAAGAAGTCACGATCTCGCGGCCCGCGACCACGGTCTCGACGGTCAAGCAGATGTACGCCGTAGTGCCCGAGCGGCACAAGATCGGCGCATTGGCGCGGGTTTTGGCCGTCACGGAGGCTCAAGCGGCCCTCGTCTTCGTCCGCACCCGCTCGACGGCCGAGGATTTGACCATCGAGCTTGGCGCCCGCGGCGTGGCGACGGCGGCGCTTTCGGGCGACGTCGTCCAGAAAGAACGCGAAAAGCTCGTCGCGCGCCTGCGCGACGGGACGCTGGACGTGCTGGTGGCCACCGACGTCGCCGCGCGCGGGCTCGACGTCGACCGCATCGGGCTTGTCGTCAACTTCGACGTCCCGCGCGAAACCGACACGTACGTCCACCGCATCGGCCGCACGGGGCGGGCGGGCCGCACCGGCGAGTCCATCACGTTCGTCACGCCCAAGGAGCGCCCCAGGCTGCGCCGCATCGAAAAGCAAACGGGCTCGCGGATGGAGCAAATCGAGCTGCCCACGCCCGCAGAGGTTTCGAAGCTGCGCGCGCGCAGAACGGTGGAGCAGGCGATGGCCCGCGTCGCGAAAGGGCGCCTGTGGGTCTACGAGGAAATCCTCGAGGACTTCGTCGCCGAGCAGGCCAAGGCGGCCGCCCAATCCGGTCCCGGCGCTGATCTTGACTCGCACGAGCACGGCGCCGGTTCTTACTCGCAGCACGACTCGCATCCGCTCTCAGATCCCGGCTCACAGCTCGATTCGAAAGATCAGGCCGGTCCGGTGAGCCTCGAAACCCTGACGATGGCGCTCCTGGCCCTCGCCGTGCGCGACCCCGGCCCTGTGGCGGGCGAAGAGCCCGAGCGTCTTACCGAGGATTTCGGCTCGGAGCGCGAGGGACGGCCCCGCAAAGAGCGCCAGCCGCGCCGCCAGATGAAGAACTCCGTTCGTTACAGGGTGGAGGTCGGCCACAAAGACCGGGTCAAGCCCGGCGCCATCGTCGGCGCACTCACGCACGAAGGCGGGCTCAGCGGCTCCGATCTGGGCCACATCGATATTTTCCCGACTTTTTCCCTCGTAGAGATCGGAGTTCCGCTCTCCCCCGAGGCGCGCAAACGCATTTCCCAGGCTCGAGTTTCGGGCAGGGCTCTGAAGATCAGCGAGGACCGCGGCCCGGGAGGCTTCCGCGACGACGCCGGACGGGGCCGCCCGCGCCGGGACTCCGACTATTCAGACCGCGGCCGCAGCCGCGGCGATCGAGGGTCGCGATACGACCGCACCACCCGCGACGAGCGCGGCTTCAAGCACGACCGTCGCGGCCGCGCCGGCCGCGGGCACAGGTAAGGCCGGCCTATGCTTCGGGCACAGGCAAAGCCGGCCTGCGCTTTCGCCGGCTAGGCCTCAGGCGCCTGCGCCGGGCGCGTTTTATCCGTGCGCCCCGACCGCCACACGTACACGGCCGCGACAAGCAGGCCGGCGGAGAACCAAACGGCCCACCACGGGAAACGAGGCAGGTCCGAGGTCGCATGCGCGTTGGCCAGATCCTTGGCGGGGGTCGGCTCGATCCGCTCGGCCGTGACGAGAATGCGATGGGTGTTGATGCCCAGGGGCGTGCACGTCACGAGGGTGACGAGGTCTTTGCCGGGAACCGAACGCAAAGATTCCGTCTCGGTCGGCTCGACCACCTTCGTCTCCCTCACTTTGTAGGCAAGCACCTTGCCGAACACCTCGATGGTGAAGGTGTCGCCGATCTTGACCCGGTCGAGGTTTGTGAACATGGTGGCGTTGGCGAGCCCCCGATGCGCGGTGATCACCGATCGGGTTCCGGGGCCTCCGACCGGCAGAGAGGTTCCTTCGAGGTGCCCCGCCCCCTGGAGAAGGGTGGCGTCAGACGTCCCGTGGTAAACGGGGAGGTCGACGTCGATCGCGGGGATCCGCAGCCGCGCCATCAGGCCCGATTCGTCCGTGCGAAGAATGGCGTTGTAATCGAGTTTGCCGTTCGAGCTTTTGCCCGCCCCGGTGGGAATGTTCGTGTCGGCTTTGTACACGGCCCCCGCACTCAGGGCTGCATTGTACGCATGGGCCTGTTTGATCTGCTCGGCGGCCGAAGGGTGGGCCAGGTTGACCTGCCTCTCGTAATTGTCGACGATCTTCGACTGATTGAGTTGAGAGACCCAGCTGGCCGCCTGCGGATAGAGGAAAATGCCGAGGCCGAGCACTCCGATGAGCGCGGGAACCAGCGCGGACGGCGCGAGCTTCCACTTGCCTTTTCGCCCACGATGGCGGCGTGTTCGCTTGAATGTCATGTCTTCTTCCTTGGCCGCGCCCAGCTTGCCGCACGTATGTCGCTCACTGCGCAGGAACGCTCCGCACGAAAGCGTTTCGTGCAAAGACCAGTTGTATAGAGAATTGGCGCAAAATTTATGTTCGAGGTCGCTGCTTATAAGCAGTTTTGCGCAATCGCATTTCGCAAGGAACCCTCGGCGCAAGCCCGTTTCCCGAAGAGAGCGCAGCGCGAAAGAGTCTGTGCGAAAGCGCAATTGTGGCGGGGAAGCC
>CAJPTB010000187.1 GCA_905373325.1 uncultured Ancrocorticia sp. | reverse complement strand
GCCCAAGCAACAACAGTGCGCCAGCCCAAGCAACAACAGTGCGCCAGCCCAAGCAGCGGTGCACCGATCTCCAGAGCAGTGCGCCGGCCCAAGCAACGACGGCGAGAGGACGACGAAAACTTCCCATGAAACACAAAATGAAAGATCTTGCATTTTTCACACTAGAAAACATTTCTATAGGCTTTGCCAAACATTATAGATGACCAAACAACTGCTGATACGTAGGCGATTCTTCACCGATGGCTTGCCTCCGCCGGGACGTGTTTCAAGGAGTTTTCCGCGTCATCACTGACATTGATTACACTATTGCATGAGGTTTCCCATTTTGGGGTGGACAACCGGCCGAATCCCTGTAGGCTATACATGTGGCAACACTGTAGGTCCTACAGCCGCCACAGGCCTCCCGAGGCGCACGGCCACATCCACGGCTGCTCGCCAACCCGGTATGCGACTGTCAAAGCCGCATACTGACCTCATGTCCGCATCCGTTTGTCTACCTATTTTTCCTCACTGTTGCATTTTTGCTGCCTCAACGTCCGTAGCGGCGTGGAAAGGAGTTTGGCCGTGTCCGTGTTTCGCCTGGATCCCGATAAGTTTAATCAGCGGCTGAGTCAGTTGGAGAGCGCCGGCCAGAAGTTCGACACCGCCCAGCATCAGTTCGCGGTGGCAGCTCAGGCCATCGCCGGGGCGACGACGGGCGCCGGGTCCTCCGGGCGATTGAGCCCGCCCCCGTCTGGCTCCGGCTCGTCGGGGTCTTCGTCCGGCTCTAGCTCGTCGGGGTCGGGGTCGTCTGGCGGGGAGCATTGGTCGGGCATCGGAGAGCTCGACCAGTTCCATTCCCCGTTGCACTCCTCGGTGATCGTGCTGGACGGCAAGCTCTCGTCCATCTCGCGCAACCAGAAGGCCGCCATCGAACGCATGCGCCGGGCCTTGCACAGCTTCCTCGAATTGAACGAGTCCGAGAAGAGCGCGTACTTGGGGCGGTTGCAGGCCCTGGATACGAAGTTCACATACCGACGCCCCGAGGAGATGGCCGACATCATCAAGAGCTACAACCAGGCTCGATCCGCCTTTGAAGCGCTTTCCAAAACCGTCTGACGGACGCGCGGCCTGACAGACAAGTCCACATTCACACATCTACGTATTCACCAACACCTACGCTCATCTATTGCGGAAAGGAGCCTGTTATGGCCACGCCGAATGCGGACCGGCTGCATGGGATTGAGGATTGGCGCACGAGCGCGATCGAGGATTCGTTTCGCTTGTTTTCCTCGGTCAAGAGCTCTTTGACCGAGATCGCCGCCATCAATCGCGAGGTCGCCTCGGATTTGGGTTTGGAGGGAGGCACGGCCAACGCCGCTTGTAAGATCCTCGATGGGATCGCCACGGGCTTGTACGAGGACGCCGACAATCTCCAAAAGATCATCGACGTATCCAAAGATGCCCTGGCAGGTGGAGTCCAAGCCAAACACGAAAGTGAAGAAATACAAGCCGATCTAACGGCAATTAACAACGCTTATATTGGTAAAATGGCGCAGAGAGGAAACAACGCCGGGCCGCAGAACACCCCTGAAATAGTTGCCCAGCTTGAAGCTCAGCGTGATGCTGCGCATGCTGAGATTGAGAAGCGGGCGACGAAGACGCTGTCAACATTGAACGGGCGCACGTTGACGGCTATCGGCGGGCTTCCGTTTCAGGATCAGATTCGGGCGATTTTAGGCAAGGACAATCCCGAGTTCGTTGAGCGGCTGACGCAGCATATGGACTTTCGCCGGCAAGTCGAGCCGGGCAACGCGTCGCCAAGGGCCGGGTCGGCGCCGACGCGTTCGGCCACGGACTGGCGGGCCAGCCCAGACCTCTCGGTGGGCTCTCCGGGCAGCCACACGGGCCACGTCCCAACCACAAGCGGCGGGGGTTCTGCCGGCGGCGTGTCGTTGCAAGGATCGCATTACTCGCCGACGCCTTCGGGGGTGTTCGTTCCCGGCTCGCCGACCCCTCATGCCGCGCCGATCGGCGGAACAGGGGCACATCATGATCCTCTTGCGATAGGGGGCGGAGCTGTTCTCGGCGGTGTAGCCGGGTTCAGGGCCTACCAGGCCGCACGCGCCGCACGAGCGGCTGAGGCACCGGGCTCCCGGGCCGGGGCCCTGCGCTCCGGCGCGGCGCTGCGCACAACGCCGTCTTCGTCTGGCTCGATCCTGCGCGGAGCGACAACAGCGGCACGAACCCCCGCGTCCTCGTCGTCCGCTTCGCGTGGAATCGTGCGGGGCGGGGCCACCGGGGTCGCCCGGCCTACCTCGCCCTCCGGAGGGCGAGGAATCCTACGCGGGGCCACAACAGCGGCCCGCACTCCGACCAGCTCGGCGTCAACCTCGCGTGGGATTGTGCGCGGGGCGACCACGGCCGTGCGCAAAACCACCGGATCGTCTTCGCCTGTCGGCAAGTCCGGCAGCGCCCGAACAGAATCAACCGCTTCCCGCACGGCGGGAACGTCCTCGCGCAGCGCCTCGCCAACCCGCGCAACACGACCAGACGCGAAAACCGGAAACAGCCGCGGGGCAGGAGCGTCAAAGGCAGGAATCGGCCGCGGGGCCGGGGCGAACGGGAAGGCAACGCCCGCCCGCGGGACGAAAACTGCGGGTTCGACAGCGCGAAGCGGGGCTTCGACGGCACGGGCCGGGTCGCGTGGAACGGGGGCGTCCTCCTTGACGGCACGCTCACAGACGGGCAAAGCCCCACAGGCTCAGTCCGGTTCGCCGTCCCGCGCAATGTCCTCCCTGACCGGACGTCCCGCGCGCAACGCAGACAAGAAGAAACGCAACCGCGACCAGACGGGCACGGACGTAACGGCCTACGAGACCGACAAGACCGTCACCTTTCTCGAAGCCGGACGCCGCACAACCAACAACGAGGACAACGCCCGCTAAATCCTAACCGCAACAAACATACGGGGGTCGGCGCGCCAAGCGGCATGCCGACCCCCGCGTCTCGCTTCGGAACGAGTCCCTCTCAGGCACCGTACAGCGCATCCAGGAGCGATCCACAGACCACACCCTTTCAAGAACCTCCCTGAAAAACCACTGAGACAGACTTGAAGGGCTGCCTGCACCCAAAGAGAGGCCTGGCACGGCTTAGTTGGTTCCGCTCTGGCAACACGGCCCACGCCTTGGCGTGGCCAACGACAAGCGCGCCCAACTCAACTAAGGGCGGAATCGCTTCTGCGGATCCTGCTCAAGCCCGTCCCCGAAAGCCTGCTGGTGAGGCGAGGCTCCCCCACCAGACGGCGGCACATAGCTGTTTCCGGTGGGCATCCCACCCTGCCGACGACGAGCGGTGGCTTTAGCCGTGCCCCGACGCCTGCCTGCAACGAACGCCAAACCGGCGATCACGACCAGCGCGCCCGCGCCGACGGCAGCCCATGCCCAGGCCGGAAATCCACCAGACGACGAGGCCGCGTCGGCTTTCTTCCCCGGCAACGACGATGAAGCCGACCTCGTGGATTCCTTCTCGGCCGTGATCTCCACCCCATAGGTAAGAAAGTCAAGGTCTTCAAGAATCACTTTGTTTCCTTGAACCTTCCCCAGACTGGACCGCGTCACCTTCCCCGGCATACTCACCACAATCCTCGTCTTAAGCCTACTCAAGCCTGTATCGTCACCGCCGCGCGCGCCATAGTACTTGACATGGTACTTCCCATCCCGCTCGGTCAGCTTCATGTTCCCTTTGAAAGGCTTGTCAGAGGTCAATCTGCATGTCAGATGCCCGCCAGCAGGAGTCACATCCTCAACCTTGGGGGAGTCAATAAACGTCGCATGCGCCTCAACTATAAGTCGGACACCTTCACATGTTTGCTTGATTTTAGCCATAGAATCTCTCGAGTCTTCGAAAGTGAAGTCAAGCTTCATGTCACCATTGGCTTGAAACTCGATCGTCCCATCAGTCTTACACCCGGAAACGATAAACGAGACAAGGGCCAGCACAACCCCTACAAGACGCGAACGCCTCTTCACGTGAACGGACATATCGAGCCTCCAGACACTCCCGGCAAAGGCTGCCGAGCACCGCGCTAAACCATACAGACCCCAGCGTAGCGCCTCCACAGGTCCAACGCATTAACCGAAGAAACAATGAGAAGCTCAACCATTGAGGCCCCCTCGGCGTCTCACGCCCAGAGACAATCTACTTTGGTTCAACGTCCTTACTCAGCAGACGCGGACCCTGACGCAAGGTCGAGAGAAACGAGATTTTAGCGAGCCGATGCACGAACCGTGAAATCACAGACCAAGAGCATCAGGAGGGCTTGAAACAGGGACTTCTCCTCCGCCTCCACTTGCGGCCGCCCGACCTACAGACGGACCGCCAGGACGAGAGACGAGCCTTCGTCTGAAAACACCTCAGCGCGCCCAACGCCTGCCCGCGACAAACGCAAGACCAGCGATCACGACCAGCGCGCCGCCGCCAACGGCGGCCCACGCCCAGGCCGGAAATCCAC
>CAJPTB010000186.1 GCA_905373325.1 uncultured Ancrocorticia sp. | reverse complement strand
TACTTTGCCTACCTTGCCTCCGTCAAGAGCCAGGACGGCGCCGCAATGTCGATCGGCCGCCTCTCCGCCTTCCTTGACATTTATTTCGAGCGCGACCTCAAGGCCGGACTCATCACCGAGACGGACGCCCAGGAGATGATCGACGCCATCGTCATCAAGCTGCGCATCGTCCGCTTCCTTCGCACCATCGACTACGACCAGATCTTCTCCGGCGACCCCTACTGGGCCACGTGGTCCGACGCGGGCTTCGGCGAGGACGGCCGCACGCTTGTGACGAAGACGGCCTTCCGGCTGCTTCAGACGCTGAGGAACCTTGGCCCTGCGCCCGAGCCGAACATCACGATCTTCTGGGATCCCGCCCTCCCCGACGGGTACAAAGATTTCTGCGCCGCGATTTCGATCGAGACGTCGTCGATCCAGTACGAGTCGGATCCCCAAATCCGCGACCGCTGGGGCGACGACGCCGCCATCGCCTGCTGCGTCTCTCCAATGAGGGTCGGCAAGCAGATGCAGCTCTTCGGCGCCCGAGTCAACGCCGCGAAGGCCCTTCTGTACGCCATCAACGGCGGGCGCGACGAAATGTCGGGCAAACAGATCGTCGAGGGATTCGAGCCCGTCCAAGGCGACGGCCCGCTCGAATTCGACGACGTGTGGCACAAGTACGAAGAGATGCTCGACTGGGTGGTCGGCACGTACGTCGAGGCCCTCAACATCATTCACTACTGCCACGACCGCTACGCTTACGAGTCCATCGAGATGGCGCTGCACGATTCCGACATCGTGCGCACGATGGGATGCGGCATCGCCGGCCTTTCCATCGTCGCCGACTCGCTTTCGGCCATCAAGTACGCGAAGGTCACCCCGGTTCGCGACGAGACCGGCCTCGTCGTCGATTACGAGACCGTGGGCGATTTCCCGCGTTACGGCAACGACGACGATCGCGCCGACGACATTGCGGCGACGGTGGTCCACACGGTCATGGACAAGATCAAGGCCATTCCGCTTTATCGCGACGCCATTCCGACGCAGTCGGTCCTGACGATCACGTCGAACGTCGTCTACGGCAAGGCCACGGGCAGCTTCCCGTCCGGCCACCGCAAGGGCACGCCGTTCAGCCCCGGCGCCAATCCCGAGAACGGCGCTGACACCCACGGCATGCTCGCCTCGATGCTCTCCGTCGGAAAGCTCGACTATGAGGACGCGCTCGACGGCATTTCCCTGACGAACACAATTACCCCGTCCGGCCTTGGCCGCGACAAGGATGAGCAGGTCGAGAACCTCGTCCAGGTTCTCGACGGAGGCTTCATCCCCGAGGATTCCTTCCTCTCCTAACCCAAACAAACACACATTCGGGAACACCAATCCCGAGCAAACATAGAGAAGGAGCCGAAACATGGCGACCAAGACTTACGACGAGCGACTTGCCTCAATGAAGGCGGCCCGTGAGGCCAAGGGCGGCATCGCCGGCCTTTACCACGCCAACATCAACGTGCTCAATCGCGACACCCTCGAGGACGCGATGGAGCACCCCGAGAAGTACCCGAACCTGACGGTTCGCGTCTCCGGTTACGCCGTCAACTTCGTCCGCTTGACGCGCGAGCAGCAGCTTGACGTCCTCTCGCGCACGTTCCATGCCGGCAAGTGAGGCCATTCTGAACTCGCTGGTTGCGAACGCCGCCGGGGACCAGGACTTTCTGGCCCCGGCGGCCCGCGTTAAGGGAAACGGCACAGCCGGTCTGATCGAGATGACGGATCTGGAGCATGCCGACAGGCTGCGCCGGATGAGGGAGGGAACCCTCGGCTCTCTCCATTCGTGGGAGCTCGTGACAGCCGTCGACGGTCCGGGCATCCGCATGACGATTTTCTTGGCCGGATGCGGGTTGCGGTGCCTCTACTGCCACAACCCCGACACCTTCCAGATGCGCGACGGCGAGCCCGTGGAAGTCGACGACCTCCTCAGGCGGATCAAACGCTACAGGAAGACACTCAACGCCTCCGGCGGGGGAATCACGATCTCCGGCGGCGAGGCGATGATGCAGCCGCGCTTCGTCGCGAAGCTTTTGGAGGGGGCGAAGGAACTCGGAGTTCACACGTGCGTCGATACGTCTGGCTTCCTCGGACGAAATGTCACAGAGGCGATGCTCGACAACATCGATCTCGTGCTTTTAGACGTCAAGGCCGGAATTCCCGAGCTGTACAAGAAAGTCACGAGCGGCGACCTCCAGCCGACGATCGATTTCGGCGATCGTCTGGCCGAGCGCGGCATCGAAACGTGGATTCGGTTCGTGCTCGTGCCCGGGCTGACGGATTCGGAGGAGAACGTCGAGGCCGTGGCGCAGATTGTCGAGAAGTGGCCGAACGTCAGCCGCGTCGAAGTCTTGCCGTTCCATCAGATGGGACGGGACAAGTGGAAGACGCTGGGACTGAAGTACGAACTGAACGACACTCAGCCGCCGGGCAAGGAGCTGATCGAGCGCACGCGTGAAATCTTCCGATCGCACGGTCTGACCGTTTACTGAACGGTCAGACCGGGTTTTTGCACGAAACGCTTTCGGCGCAGGCCAGTCGGCGCGCGAAGTCCGCGATGTGCCCGTGATTCCTCGCGTCTTTCCGACGCTGCGGCAGCGCGGAGGAAAAGGCAACGCAGTGGAAAGACGCGGATCACGCCAGATCCGCCGCCAATAGGAGAAACATATGAAACTTTCAGCACGCAATCAGATCAAAGGAACCGTCGTTTCGGTTGAAAAAGGCGCCGTGAATGGCGTCGTCAAGATCGAAGTCGCGCCGGGGATCGTCATAACGTCTTCGATCACGAATGCGTCGATCGAGGAACTGGGACTCGAAGAAGGCGTTGAAGCCTACGCGGTCATCAAGGCCTCGAACGTCGTCGTCGGAGTCGAAGGCTGAAAGAAAACAGGAGTTCGCGCTAGAGCGCTCCGCAGCAGCCGCATTTCTGGTCATCGGCTGCTGCGGAGCGCGTCAGATAGGCCGCATGTCGGAGTGTCTGCGCGCCGGAGCGGCCGCGGTCAGACGGCGCTTCGGACGGGGAAGCTCGCCGTAGTCGTGACGTCGGTGTGCGCATCGGGCAGAACCGTGAAGCCCGCCATCATATTGACCATGGCGATGGCTTGATCGGCTGTGTATCCGAATTCGTCCCTGTCCGCGGTGGTGTGCGCGTCCGCCACGAGCGTCACGTCATAGCCTCGGTAGACTCCGCCGAAAAGGGTGGAGCGGATACACGCGTCGGTCATTGCGCCGCAGAGATAAAAGTGCTTTGCGCCGAGGACTTCGAGAACGCCTTTGAGTTCGGTTTCGGCGAAGGCGTCGGCATACGTTTTGGGAACGAGCGGTTCTTCCGGCGCGGGAACAAGCTCGTCGACGTACTGCCATCCCGGGGTGTTGCGGGGAATTCCCTCGCTTTCGTGCTGAACCCAGACCACCGGGACGCCTTCCGCTCGCGCCTTCTCGACCAATGCAACGACGTTGGCGAGGATTTTTTCGCTGTGGGCCGACGCTTCGAGTACCGCTTTTTGCATGTCGATGACGACCAGTGCGGTTTTCCCGTTTGCCATGGATGCTCCTTTTCGTGCTGGTTTTGTATTGTTTGCGAGTTGATTGGTTGTCGGCAGTCCGCTTGATTATTGGCGACTTGCCGAGGTCTTTTCAGCTTGTTTGGTTCTTTGTATTTTTTCTAGTTGTTTGTGGTTTATTACATAATTTACAACCTGAATTATATCGTAAAAATGTTCGGTTTGGAAGTGTGGAAGGTTGCGCTTCAGCATTCGGTCGGCGTTCTGACGTAGGCTTGAGGGGTTATGCGCAACAGTTCTTCTTCGGGCGGGCGCGACGCCGCCTATCTCGCCACTATGGAGCGCCTCCGCGCGCGAATCGCTCAGAATTCCGGGGAAAGTCGCAATGCCGGAGCGGATCGGAGCGCCGGAGCGGATCAGAATTTGGGCAGGGGCTGGGGAGCGATCGACGGCGGCGAACCGTTCGACGGACGCGCTGACGAATCGCTCAGATGCGACGGTTCCGATGGGAGCCTTGGCGGCCGCATTGCAGCCGAATCGGATTTCGCTTCTCGCGCAGCGGGGGACTCGCGCGTGCAGAGAATCGTCGCCGGGCTCAATCCGCAGCAGCTGGAGGCGGTGACGCATTCCGGGACTCCTTTGCTGGTGGTTGCGGGCGCGGGATCTGGGAAGACGCGCGTCCTCACCTCCCGCATCGGATATCTCATTGCCTCGGGGCGAGCGGCTCCGGGGCAGATCTTGGCCATCACGTTCACGAACAAAGCGGCCAGGGAAATGCGCGAGAGGCTCGAGTCCGCATTGGGCGGGAGCGCGATACGCACGATGTGGGTTTCGACCTTCCACTCTGCCTGCGTCCGCATTCTTCGTTCCGAGCACGACGCATTGGGCATGCGCTCCACTTTCACGATCTACGACGCGCAGGACGCCCAGCGCCTCATGAAGCTCGTGTGCCGCGAGGAAAACATCGACATTCGGG
>CAJPTB010000185.1 GCA_905373325.1 uncultured Ancrocorticia sp. | reverse complement strand
GGGGTAGAGGGGCGGGCTTTCGGGCATCCTCTCGACGAGGAGCGAGGCCAAAAGCTCCACCTGCTCCCCCTTTGCCGCGCTGACGGGGACGACCTCCGCGAAGTCGGCCAGCTCGGAGACTTCCTGGAGCCGCTTTGCCAGGGCCGCGCGACCGACGAGGTCGGATTTCGTCACCGCCGCGACGATCGAGGCCTTTTTCGAGGCGAGTTTCGATACGAGGCCCAGGAGGAAGCGGTCGCCGGGGCCCGTCGCCTCGTCGGCCGGAAGGCACATGACGATGGCGTCGACGTCGCTCAGGGAGTCGCGGACCATGTCGTTGAGCCTTTCGCCCAGCAGCGTGCGGGGGCGGTGCAGGCCAGGCGTGTCGACGAGGATGAGCTGGCCGCCCTCGCGGTTGACGATGGCTCTGACAACCCGCCGAGTGGTTTCGGGGCGGTCCGAGGTTATTGCGACCTTTTGGCCGACGAGCGCGTTGGTCAGGGTCGACTTTCCCGTGTTCGGCCGTCCGACGACGCACACGAACCCCGCTCTGAAGCCTTCGGGCCAGTCACTCATCTGATTCTCCTTCGTCTTCTCGACGGGCGAGGACGGTCCACAGCCTTCTCCTGCGGCCTTGAAATCGGTCGGCAGTCAGGCTGATGCCGCCGATCGACGCTCGACTGCCCGCGATGGGAACCCTGCCGATGAGCTTGGCGAAGAGGCCTCCCACGGTGTCGACGTCGTCGTCGTCGAGTTTAACGCCGAAGAGCTCGCCGAGGTCGGCGATCGGCAGGCGTGCGGGAACCCTGTACACGCCCTCTTCGACGACGTCGACCTCGGGGGCGCTTCGATCGTGCTCGTCGGAGATTTCGCCGACGAGCTCCTCGACAAGGTCCTCGATCGTCACGAGGCCCGCTATTCCGCCGTACTCGTCGACGACGAGCGCGATGTGCACCTGGTTGGCCTGCATCTCGCGCATGAGGTCGTCGACCACTTTCGTCTCGGGGACGAAAACGGGCTCGCGCATGAGGTCGGCCACCGTGAGGGACTCCGTGTTCCCGCGCAGCCAGCGGCGCAAGACGTCCTTGAGGTAGACGACTCCGTGCAGATCGTCCGCGGATTCGCCGACTGCGGGAACCCGGGAAAAACCCGAGCGCGTGAACAGGGACATCGCCTTGTCCAGCGGCGCGTCGATGCCGATCGAGACCATGTCGGTGCGGGGGACCATCACCTCGCGCACGAGCGTGTGGTTGAAGTCGAACACGGATTGGAGAAGCTCGCGGTCGGACTCGTCGAGGACCGTCGAGTCCGAGACCCTTTCGACCATGACGGCCAACTGGTCCTCGTGCAGCTGCTCGAACTCTTCGTCGTCGGCCTCCCCCTCGCGCACCACCGAAGAGGCGACCGAGGTGGCCAGGGCGGCCGGAAGGGAGATGAGCGCCAGCGTTTCAACGGGCCGCCTCGCGCCTATCGACGCGGGAGAGACGATTCTCAGCATCAGGGAGGCGGCGGCTGTCAGGGCGAGGTATGCGCCGACGGCCTCCCACCACTCGTCAAACACCGAGGCAAGCGCAAGCACGGCGAGGACGGCGGCGAGCGAGGTGAAGAATATGCGGAGCGAGATGAGCCCCGCGATGGCCGCCTGCCGTCTGGAGACGATCGACAGCATTCTCTTCGAAGCCTTCGGCGCGTCCGCCGCCTCGGCCCGGGTGATCCGGCCCAGCGCGGTCAGGCCGGCGGAGAAGAGGGCGCCGATGCCGTAGCACGCGAATGCGAGGGCGGCGAGCGCCGCGAGAGGCACGTTGGAGCCGTTCATATTTCGGTCGGTTCGGGGGCGACGGGGTCGGCTCGCCTGCCGGCCAGGAAGGTGAGCAGCAGCTGCCGCTGGAGGTCGAACATTTCGCGTCGCTCGTCTTCCTCGGCGTGGTCGTACCCCAGAAGGTGGAGGATCCCGTGGGTTACGAGAAGAAGAACCTCCTCGGCGACGGCGTGCCCGGCCGTGTAGGCCTGCCTGGCGGCGACCTGCGGGCACACGACGATGTCCCCCAGCACCCCTTCGCGGGGCTCCTCCCCTATAGGCGCCGGCCGAAGCTCGTCCATTGGAAACGAAAGGACGTCCGTGGGCCCGTCGAGGTCCATCCACTCGACGTGGAGCCTGGCCATGGACTCCTCGTCTTCGAACAGGACGTTGAGTTCCGCGGCAGGGTGCACGCGCATGCGGTCCAGGACGAACCTGGCCAGGTCCGAGACCTCCTTGAGGTCGATTCCCGGAGCGAAACCCGATTCGTCGTTGACGTCGATGCTCATCTGCTTTCCCTTTCGAGGCGCCTTCCGCGGAGGCGCCCGTCGTTGCGAAGCCCGTCGCCGTCCCCGCCGCGAGGGCCCCGACATCCTTCGTGCAGGCCGCCGCCCCTTTCGCGGCGGTCCGCGTCGGGTCCCTCGCCACGTCCTGCGCCAAGCTCCTCGCGGTCGCTCGCGCGAGCCTCGTCCCACCGGGCGTAGGCGTCGATGATCTCGCTGACGAGCCTGTGGCGGACGACGTCGGCGGAGCTGAGCTCGCAAAAGCGTACGCCCGGAATGTCGCGAAGAATGCGCCTGACGAGGCGAAGCCCGGACTCGGTTTTCCCGGGGAGGTCGATTTGGGTGACGTCGCCGGTGACAACCATGGTCGAGCCGAAGCCGAGGCGGGTGAGGAACATTTTCATCTGCTCGGGCGTCGTGTTCTGGGCCTCGTCGAGGATGACGAACGCGTCGTCGAGAGTCCTGCCGCGCATGTAGGCCAGCGGCGCCACTTCCACCGTTCCGGCGGCCATGAGCTTGGGGATCGACTCGGGCTCGAGCATCCCGTACATCGCGTCGTACAGGGGACGCAGGTACGGGTCGATCTTGTCTGTAAGCGACCCCGGCAGGAAGCCCAGCGACTCGCCGGCCTCGACGGCCGGGCGCGTGAGGATGATCTTCGAAACCCGCCGCTTGTTGAGGGCGTCCACGGCCTTGGCCATCGCGAGATACGTCTTTCCGGTTCCGGCCGGCCCGATCCCGAAGGTCACGGTGTTTTCGTCGATGGCGTCCACGTAGGCCTTCTGACCGAGGGTTTTGGGGCGGATGGTCTTGCCGTGCGCCGACAGGATGTCGTGGGTGAGCATGTCGGAGGGGCGCATGACGCCGTCGCGCGAAATGGCGATCGCCCGTTGGACCGCGTCAAGGGTCAGATGCTGGCCCGACTGGACCACGTCCACCAACTCGCCGATGAGCGCCTCGGCGAAATCCAAGCGCGATTCCTCGCCCGCCAACGTGATCTGGTGGTCGAGGACGTGAAGCGTCACGGGCGCGAGCCCGGTTTCGAGCGCGCGCAGCACTTCGTCCCGGTATCCCAGAAGATTGATCATCGAGATGTGCGCGGGAACGGAGATCGTTCGCGTCGACGTAGCCATGCCTCCGATTCTAGCCGGGTTCCGATTCTAGCCGGCCGAGCCGCGCATGCCCGAGAGGGCCGCGACGGCGAACGGGCCGGCGCTGGACGAGCGCAGGACGTTGGGGCTCAAAAGCACCGTCCGCCCTCCGATCCGCTCGAAGGACTCAATCTCTTCTGGCGTCAGGCCGCCCTCGGGGCCGACGACGATCCACAGGTTCTCCGAGCCGTGCAATCCCGCCCTCGCGATGGGCATGTCGGCCTCCTCGTGGCACACGAGCAGATCGGCGCCTTCGGCCGCGGCGAGCTGGAGAGCCTGCGGCGTCGTGCACACGTCCAGAACCTCGGGAATCCACGACCGCCGCGATTGCTTGGAGGCCGCCAAAACGACCGATTCCCAGCGCCGCCGGGCCCTTTCCTCTTTGCCTTTCCAATTGGCCACGGCCCGCGCGCTCGCCCAGGGGACGATGCGCCAGACCCCGTACTCGGTGGCCGTCTCCACCGCCTGGTCGTCCCGCGAGCCCTTGGCCAGGGCTTGCAGGAGGGTGATGCGGGGCGACGGCTCCGGCTCGCGCTCGAATCCGAGCACCTCCAGTTCGACTTCCCCCTTTGACACGCCGACGACCGCGCACCGGGCCCTGCCCCCGCGCCCGTCGACGACGTCGATCTCCTCCCCCGGGCTCGCCCTCTTGACCGTTGCGGCGTGGTGGCCTTCCGGCCCCGCCAGGACAAACCGATCGCCGGTCCGGCAAGGCAGGGGGCGGCCATCGCCAGGCGGCTGACTACGGGAGTCTGCCGGATCGGCGGAGTCGGAGGTCGGGCCGCCGCTTCCGTGCGTCGGCCCGTCCCGGCGAGCAGGCGTCGAGTCCGAGCGCACGCCGGCGCCGGGCGCGAGGTAGACCGGACGGGTCATGAGCGAAGCTTGTCCCGGAGCTTGGAGAAGAATCCGCCCTGCTGGACGAGGCGGGCCGCGGGCATCTCCTCTCCCCGCATGCGCGCGAGCTTTTCGAGGAGGCTGCGCTGGGCGTCGGCAGGCTCCAGAGGGAGGGGCGCGGCGACCTCAGGGTTGTCCTCGACGTCAAGACCCCCACGAAGCTCGACGACGCCCAGCGCAGCCTCCTCGAAAAGCTCGC
>CAJPTB010000184.1 GCA_905373325.1 uncultured Ancrocorticia sp. | reverse complement strand
CGCCCCCGATTCCGGGCATCCCGCCCATCCCCGGCATCCCGGGGACGCCTCCCCCGCGCGAGACCTGCTGCATCATCTTGCGCGCCTGCTCGAACCTCTCGACCAGGGAGTTGATCTCTTGAACGGTGGTGCCCGAACCGCGGGCGATGCGCTGGCGCCGCGAACCGTTGAGGATTTTCACGTCCGCCCTCTCCGCCGGGGTCATCGACTGGACGATCGCCTCGATTCGGCCCACGGAGCTTTCGTCGAACGCTTCAAGGGCCTCACGGTACTGCCCCATCCCCGGCAGCATGCCCATGATCTTCTTCATCGACCCCATACGCTTGAGCTGACGCATCTGCACGAGGAAGTCGTCGAGGGTGAACGACCCCTCGCTCATCTTCTCCGCGAGCTCCGCCTGCTGCTGTTCGTCCCACGTGCGCTCCGCCTGCTCGATGAGCGTGAGGACGTCGCCCATGTCGAGGATCCGCGAGGCCATGCGGTCGGCGTGGAACTGCTCGAAGTCCGTGAGCTTCTCGCCGGTGGAGGCGAACATGATCGGGACGCCCGTCACGCCCCGCACGGACAGGGCCGCGCCGCCTCGGGTGTCGCCGTCGAGCTTGGAGACGACGACGCCGGTGAATCCGACTCCGTCCTGGAAGGCGTTGGCCGTGGCGACGGCATCCTGGCCGATCATCGCGTCAATGACGAAAAGCACTTCATTGGGATTGACGGCGGCCCGGATGTCGATGGCCTGGCGCATCATTTCTTCGTCGATGCCGAGGCGCCCGGCGGTGTCGACCACCACGACGTCGTACCCGTACTCTTCGGCCCGAGCCAGGCCGGATCGCGCCACCGCGACCGGGTCGCCGACGCCGTTGCCGGGCTCTGGCGCCCACACGTCGACCCCCGCCTGCCCGCCGACCACCTGGAGCTGGTTGACCGCGTTGGGACGCTGGAGGTCGGAGGCGACGAGCAAGACCTTCCTGTTGCGCTCGGTTCGCAGCCATCGCCCGAGTTTGCCGGCGAGCGTCGTCTTGCCCGCGCCCTGAAGGCCGGCGAGCATGATGACGGCCGGCCTGCGGGAAAGGTCGAGCTCGCGGGTTTCGCCGCCGAGGATTTCAACGAGCTCGTCGTTGACGATCTTGACCACTTGCTGGCCGGGGTTGAGGGCCTTCGATGCGACGGCCCCCGTCGCCTTTTCGCGAACTGCCGCGGTGAAAGAGCGGACGACGGGCAGGGCGACGTCGGCGTCGAGCAACGCGCGGCGTATCTGCGAAATCGTCTCCTCGACGTCGGAAGCCGAAAGGCGCCCTTTGGACCGGAGGCTCTTGAACGATCCTGTGATGCGGTCGGAAAGAGTGTTGAACACGGGCCTACCTCTTGTTGGGGACGCTTGTGGAACTGAGGCAATTCTACGCCATGCGCCTTGAGGAGGCCCTTCGGGCTTGTGCGGCATCCCTAACGCGGTCCGCCGAGACACCCCTTCTTCGCAACCCGGGCGCGGGACAGCCCGCCCGGCAAAATAGACATGGTTTGCGCACCTCGCACACAACTGCGGGCGGGGACGTTCGACGACGCCTTCGTTGAAGCGTTCGCAGGATGCTCGGGGGCGTTCAAGCCGTTACAAGGGAGGTCTCCCCAAAGCCGACAATTTCGTTGAACTTTGCAGTTCAAGGTGTTTAAATGAAAAAGTCTGAATAATTCCTGCGGACACCCTGCAGCAATCGCTCAATGAGCAACGCCTGCAGCGCCCGCAGGAGGCTCGCCAGGAGACACTGCTAGGAGAAAAGATGACAAGTAAGAAGCTATACATCGATTACGAAGGTGTTCAGAACGCGATTTCGATTTCCGAGGACATCGAAAGGGACGTTTGCGATCTTCATTTGAACGGACCTTGGGGATTCGAACGAGTGCAAGGCTACGCAAGGGAAACAACAAGAGTTTTCAATGTTCTATTCCAGCTCTTGTGCGAGGAACATCAGAAACTCAACCTTGCTCTGCGCAAGGGAGCCCAGGACCTGCGCGACACCGACCTCGAGGAGAGCCAGAAGTACCGCTTTCCCGGAGAGGGAACAAGGGACGGCCACACACCTAGGGGCGACACGTCAGGCAACACGTCAAATTCCAAGAGTCAGATTCCGCTCTGACGGAGAGCAAGGTTGAACAGATGAGCCACCATTCCGCATACCAGGCGAATGCTATCAATACTGAATTCGGAGCCGATTTGAACGGCATTCAAACCCACATTGACGATCTTCATAGAATTGCAGCCGGCCTTCTGCTCAATCTCGAAGATTTCGGGGGCCTGCAAAAGCGCATCTATCTCGAATGGCCCCTGGAAAGCGACTCCGGCCTCGCGGCCCACCAGGCGATCGATAAATATGCGGCGGATCTCCAGGACTCCTACTACGATATCGACACCTACACTGGTTACACTCGGGACCTTTACTACTCGTTATACTCAGTAAAGGCGGAGCTCGAGTCAATACTGCGCGACGCCGAAGCAGGCGACCTGGATGTCGCAGGGTACATCATCTACGAACCCGAAGAGCCTGGCGACGATTCCACCAACAGCACACAAACGGCCTATCAAGGCAAGAAGGCAATCTACGATTCCCTAAAGAGCCGCTCGGTGACGATTCGCACCGACGAAACGACCGCCTACACGACCTTCCGCAACAACTGCGAGCTCATTTTCAAATCGGACATCGACCTAGTGACCGGCAGCGACGGCTCTATAAGCATACAGGTGATGGGAGCAGTTCCGGTGCCCAGCTTGCTCTCTCAAGCCGTAAAAGTCGCTAAACCGACGATCCCAGATGAACCTGATACGTTTTCGAAGCTCGGCTTGTCGGGGTTCGAGGACGCTGCCGACACAGGCGGCAAAGCCGTCGATGTCGCATCATTGATCAGCGAATTGGGCGAGATCTTTTCCGAAGACAGCAAAATTGGCGAACTGCTCGATTCCCTTGGAAAAGCGATGGGAACCATCGACATCGGAACGAATGCCGCGAAGGGCGTCGATGCTTTTTGGGCCGGGTTCCAAGAGCAATGGGAAATGGGAGCCTACAATCCCGAACTTTCCCCCAAAGAGCGTCTTGTGCAGAGTTTGGCCCGTGGCCAGTGGGAGGCTGCTCCATACGGGGCCAAAATTTCGATCGACATAGTCTCTCTCACCGCCGGGGAGGCCCTCACGCCGCTCGGAGCCTTTGCCCTCAGTCAAATCGGAAGCATAGTAGTCGATCTGGCCCACAAGGCCATGGATTCCAAGGTTGAGAAGGACATAGACGCTATCCAATGGGACTAGGAGGCGCCCTGGCAGCGACAGTTGTCCCGAGGAAGCGGTCGCCAGACGGCCTCCGCAGATCGACGAAAGGGCTGAAGCGCGGAGCACCCCTCAACGCAAGAGAACGTGGCATGTCCGCGAGATCGTTTCCTCGGTGCCGGAATCCGAAAGGCTCCTTTGGGACCGAAAGCTCCTGAACAATCCGCATGCCGTTGGAAACGGTTTCGAAGATCCAGTAATTCGAACTCTGAGAAGGCGCTTTCCAACGGCGGCGATCCAATCAATTTTAGGGTGATACACCGATATGACATCGTGGCCACCCTATACCTACACACACAAACTGATGCCAGTTTGTTCCTTGTTTACATTTAGAATGAATTTTTCCTCCTGGGCAACGGCTTGTACAGGGCGACGCCTCTTGAACCAAAAGAATTTCTATGTTTGGATGGCTTAAGTCAAAGCGTCAAGATAGAGTCTTGCGCACGCTTCTATCTACGCTTTGAGCTCGCAGGAAGACGCACCGATCCCAAGAAGGAGCAACATGGCGGGCAACCAAATCAGCATGAACTATGAAGAGGTCCAGCAAGCGATCTCAATCTCGGAAGACGTCAAAAAAGAGGTGTGTGAGCTTCACCTGAACTCCCCCTTAGGCTTCGAACGGTCGCAGTCGAACGCCGACGAAGTCACGACCGTCATCAACACGATGTTCGACATTCTGTGCAAAGGAAACGCCAAACTCAACGTTTCCTTGGACCAAGGCTCGCGCGACGTCAAAGACACTGACGAGCAGGAGGGCCCGAAGTACGGCAAGGACCTGGGAAGCGGCGGGAGCCCAGGCAAAGACGGAGGCTCGGGCGGGGACGGCGGGTCGGCTCCGAGCAAAGATCCCAAAATCGATTTCGACAAGTTGAGGTAAAGGGCAATGGTTATCGACACGGAATTCAAATCCGACCTGGCTTCCATTCAGCAGCACATCAACGATCTCGACCGCAAGGCCACGACTCTCAACGACTGCGTCAGCGACTTCAGCGGGGTGCGAAAGCGCGTGAATTCCGCTTGGCCTTCGGGGAAGACCGCTGACGCAGCAGACGTCGAAATGTACAACTACGCTGCGGACCTCGAAGATGCGTGCAACGACATAAAGACCTACAAGGGTTACGTCCAAAGCTTGTACGACGCTTTGACCCCGGTCAAGGACGAGCTTGAGGCGATGCGTGGAAACGCGGAAGACAATGATCTGGAAATTAAGAACAACGTCATCCAGGAGCCGGAGAAGCCCGGCAACGGCGCTTCAAACGGCGATAAGAAGGACTACGA
>CAJPTB010000183.1 GCA_905373325.1 uncultured Ancrocorticia sp. | reverse complement strand
GTCGAGACGTCGTCTTCATGGCTCCATGGTAATGAAAGGCTCGGGAATCACGTGGATCATGGTCGCCGCGCTGGCGTGGGCCGTCCAGCTGCTTGCTTCGCCCGACGCCGCTCATGCGCGGACGGGAACGGGCATTCAATTCGCTCTCCTCATTGGGGCGGGGGCCGTTCAAACGGTCGTCGGCTCTCTTGCCTTCCTCCTTCCTGTCGTGCTCGGAGGCGGGCCCGCCAGGCTCAGGCGCACGCTCGAACGCATCGAACCCTCCGCGGCGGCCCGATGGTTCCTCGTCAACGGCGGGGTGGCCGTGGCCCTCGCAACCCCGTCGGCCCGCACGAGAACCGCGGCGTTGGCGATTGCATGCGTCAGCGCAGCTGCGAGCGTCGCCCTCGTCGCTTTCCACAGCCTGCGCCAACGGTCGCTTGACGTCGAAGAAACGCCTCCGCCGCCGGAGGGCGGGCCGAGGAAGCTTCCGAGGACGCGAATGGCGCTTGGCGCGAGCTTGGCGTCGATCGCCCTCGTCGTCGCCGTCGCCGCAGGCGTGGGAACGGGATCCGCGACCGACCCCGCAGTCGAAGCCGACGCCCCGGTGACCAAGGTCGAGGTCTCCGTCCGAGGGCTCGCGTACTCGCCTTCGAGCATTGACGTTCCGGCTGGCAACAGGCTCGTCGTGACCTTGAAGAACACCGGCGATCAGCGCCATGACCTCGTTTTCGCCAATGGCGCCGGAACCGGCGCCGTTGAGGCGGGGGAAAGCGGAACGGTCGACGTCGGCGTCGTGAAGGCCGACACAGAGGGTTGGTGCACGATCGTCGGCCACCGACAGGCGGGAATGGTCATCAAGGTCAAGGCCGTCGGCGCTTCGGGAACCCACGCTTCAGGCGGTGGGAAGGCCGGTTCGACGCCTGCGGGCTCCGACCGTTCCCATTCTGGGCACGGCGGCGCGAGCCACGGCTCCGGCCACGCGGGAACGGGGGAGGCGATCCTGCCTACGGCCGCCGAGCTTTCCGCCAAGCCGGGAAAGGGCTTCAGCCCGAGCGACCCGGTTCTTCGCCCGGCTGGAAGCGAAAGGGTGCACAACGTCACTTTTGAGGCCAAAGAGGTGGAGAAAGAGGTCGCTCCGGGCCGCAGGCAGAAGGTCTGGACGTTCAACGGAGCCTCGCCGGGGCCGATTCTGCGCGGCAAAGTGGGCGACACTTTCAATGTCACGCTCGTCAACAAGGGCACGATGGGGCATTCGCTCGATTTCCACGCAGGCGACGTTTCGCCCGATTCGCGTATGAAGACGATCGCCCCGGGGCAGAGCCTCGTTTACACGTTCACCGCGAAACGCGCTGGCATCTGGCTCTATCACTGCAGCACGGCCCCGCTGTCCGTGCACATAGCCAGCGGGATGCACGGGGCCGTCGTCATCGATCCCGAGGACGTCGATCCCGTCGATCGCGAGTTCGTTTTCGTCCAGAGCGAGCAGTACTGGGCTCGGAGCAAGGCCGACGCCGCAAACGCCGACGCCATCGCGCGGGTGACGCCCAGCTCCGTCTCCTTCAATGGATATCCCTTCCAGTACGTCCACCGCCCAATCAAAGTGCGCAAAGGAGAGAGAGTTCGCATCTGGGCCGTCTCGGCCGGCCCCAATCTAGACCTCCCTTTCCACGTCGTCGGAACCCAATTCGACACGGTGTGGTACGAGGGCAGGTATTCCATCCGCAGAGGATGCGACGGCTCAGGGCTCACGCGAGCCTCGTGCGATCCTTTCGCTCCGGGCAAAGAGAGCGTCGGCTCCGCCGGCTCGCAGGGATTGGACGTGTCCGTCGCCCAGGGTGGGTTCGTCGAGTTTGTCGCACCCGAAGCGGGGACGTACACCGCCCTCAACCATGCGATGACGTATGCCGAGCGGGGCGCGACGGCGAAAATCGTCGTGTCCGACTAGCGCGGCGGCAAAGGGGCCGCCGCGCCCCGAGCGGTCGCGGCCTTAGAAGGAGGGGCCCACCGCGCCGTCCGGCCACGTCTTCTTGATGTAGTCGGAGACTTCCTTCGAATGAAGCAGCTTGTCGAGTTTCTTGACCGCTTCGATCGTTTTCTCATTGGCCTTCGAATTCCAGACGAGCACATTCGCGTAGGGATTGTCTTTGCCCGATTCGAGGTACAGCGCGTCCTTCGAAGGCGTTAGTTTGTTCTTCAGCGCGTAGTTGCCGTTGATGATGGCGATGTCGACGTCGGGCAGCGCCGCTGGAATCGAGGGCGCAGCATACGGCTTGAGCTGAATCTTTTTCGGATTCGATTCGACGTCGTAGATGGTCGGCGAATCCTTCTTCTTGAGCGTGATGATCTTGTTCTTCACGAGCAGCTCGAGGGCGCGAGCCTGGTTGGAGGGATCGTCGTTGATGGCGACGGTTGCGTTGTCGGGAAGCTCCTTGAGATCCTTGATTTTCTTCGAGTAGATGCCCAAAGGCTCGATGTGGACGCCTTTGCCGTGCTCGAACGAGTAGCCGTTCTTCTTCGAGGCGTCCTCCAAGTAGGGGACGTGCTGGAAGAAGTTCGCGTCGATCTCGCCCTGGTCGAGGGCAGAGTTGGGCTGGATGTAGTCCTGGTACTGCTTGATCTCGACCTTGAGGCCGGCTTTCTTGGCCAGATTGTCCTGAACGTAGTTGAGAATTTGGGCGTGGGGAACGGGCGACGCCCCCACTGTGATTGTGACGGTTCCGTCGGAGTTCTTCTCCGGAGCCTTGAACGACGCTTTGTCGTCGGCTCCGCAGGCGGAGAGCGCAAGCGCGGAAACGGCGGCGAGCGCGATGAAAGACTTGAAACGAGACATGGTTTTCCTTAGGTCTGGGCGGGCTTTGCCCGGAAATGGAGTGGGCGTGCGCCCGAGGTTGGAAATGGGCGCAAGCCCGGCGTGCGGTGCGAGGGTTTGTTCCCCGGCTGGCTTCCCCTCAGCGGTGATCGGCCAGCCGGCTGAGCATGTCGCCGACCCACTGGATGACCTGGACGATGAGGACGATGACGACGATGATTATGGTCATCGCATCCCACTGGTGCTGGTAATAGCCGTAATTTTGCGCCAGCGCTCCAAGGCCGCCGCCGCCCACGATTCCTGCCATCGCCGAGTATCCGACGAGGGTGATGGCCAAGATGGTGACGGATTGGATGAGGGCGGGGACCGCTTCACGGACGAGGACGCCCCAAAGAATCCATGTTCTGGAAGCGCCCATCATCTGCGCGGCCTCGACCTTGCCGCGCTCGACCCCCGAAAGATTCGACTCGACGAGGCGCGCGAAATAGGGGATCGCGCCCACCGTGAGCGGGACCGCCGTTCCCTGCCATCCGGATGCATTGCCGATGAGAGCCCTGGTCGGAACGATGAGCAGGAACATCACGATGACCATGGGAATCGAACGAGTCGCGTTGACGATGAAACCCAGGGCCGCGGCGAAGAACTTGCTGGCGCTGTCGGTGTTTTCCTTGAGGGTGATCAGGACGATCCCCAGAATGCCGCCGAAGACCACGGAAAGGAGGGTGGAGACTCCGACCATTAAAAGCGTGTCGATCGTCGACTGGAAAAGCTCCTGCTTGATCGCCGGATTGTCGAACCACGTGCCGTCGTTCATGCGCGCACCTCCGTTGCGACGTCTATGTCGGCGAATGCGGAACGGACGCGGGCGACGTCGTCCGGATCCACCGTCAAGGCCAAACGGGCCACCTGCGTGGAGCCGATCGTTTCAAAGGTTCCGGCGCCGATGTCCGCGCCGAGCTCGCGGGCCGCGTCGAGAACCCGGGCCCCGGTGGGCTCTCCGGGCCGGGAAGTGAAAGCCACATCGACGACGGTGCGTCCGTGGGCGTCCTCCGGCGCCAGCGGCGGGGGCGGAACTATTTGCCGCGACAGGGGCGATTCGACGGCGGCGACGACGTCCTCCACCCGCCCGCTCGCCGCAATCCGGCCGGAGTCGAGAAGGGTGACGGAATCGCAGATCTGACGCACCACGGACATTTCGTGGGTGATGATGACGACGGTCACGCCGTACCTGTCGCGAACCGATTTGAGGAGGCCGAGGATCTGCTCGGTCGTCTCCGTGTCCAAGGCGGACGTCGGCTCGTCGCAGAGGAGGACGGAGGGGTTGTCTGCGAGGGCTCTGGCGATGCCTACGCGCTGGCGCTGGCCGCCCGACAGCTCGGACGGATAGGAGGTTCCGCGGTCCGAAAGGCCGACGAGGTCGAGCAGCTCGCTGACGCGCTTGGCCCTCTTTGAAGACGGCATGCCCGCCAGACGGAGGGGGATGGCGATGTTCTCTCGCGCGGTTCTGGCGTCGAGGAGGTTGGCGCCTTGGAAAACCATGCCGATTGTCCGGCGGGCCTCGCGCAGCTGGCCCGAGGAAACCGAGGCGAGATCGAGCCCGCCGACGCGGATGACGCCCTTAGTCGGCTGCTCCAAGGCCGTCAGGCAGCGAATGAGCGTCGACTTTCCGGCTCCCGATTCGCCTACGATGCCGTGGATGTCGCGCTCGGGGATCTCAAGGTTGATGTCGTCCAAGGCGACGACCGGCTCTTGCCCGCGCCGCGGGTAGACTTTGGTCACACCGCTCAGCGTTATCATGGTTCCTCCATCGGTCGTGGC
>CAJPTB010000182.1 GCA_905373325.1 uncultured Ancrocorticia sp. | reverse complement strand
CCTCATGGACGTCGCCGATGTCTCGGAAGGGAGGGACGGGCCACGTCGAGGCGCTCGAGGCCCGAGCCCGCCTGTTCCAAGCCGGCGGGGCTCCGTCCGGAACCGTCGCTGCGCCGTCCGGAACCAGTGGGAAGACGCCAAAGGCCGGCGCGGCGGAGCCGGAGGCAGGCGAGGCGTCGCCAAAGGCCGGCGCAGCTGCACCGGAAGCCGACCCCAAAACTGCCAAAGACAACGACCAAGCATTCGGAAAGTAGGCCATCATGCTTTTAGAGAAAGAACGCCGCGAGGTCGTCGAGACCTGCCTGTTCATGCAGAGCAACGGATTGATCGTCGGCACCGCCGGAAACGTCTCGATCCGCGTCGATGACAAGGTCGCGATCTCGCCGTCGGGCGTGCCCTACGAAACGATGACGGCCGAGGACGTGGTTGTCTTTTCGATGGACGGGGAACGCGTGGACGGGATCCTCGAGCCGTCCTCCGAGCTTCCCCTCCATCTGAGCGTCTATCGCGAAACGGCCGCAAAGGCGATCACGCACAACCACGCACCGGCCTCGACGGCTCTGGGGCTGGTGGTCGACGAGATCCCGCCGTCTCACTACTATTCGGCGATGCTCGGCGGGATCATACGGGTAGCCCCGTACGCGGAGTTCGGCACGGACGAGCTCGCGCGAAACGTGACCGACGCCCTGAAGGGCCGCAGCGGGGCGCTGATGAAGAACCACGGCGCCATCACGATCGGGCCTACCGTGAAGAAGGCGGCAGGCCTCCTTCCGATCCTGGAGTACGTCTGCGAAATCCACCTCCGGGCGATGGCGACGGGCGCCCCCATCGCGCTGCTTTCGCCCGAGCAGATGGCCGACGCCAAGGCGGCCATCGCCGACTACGGGAAGCAGCCGAACAAGAAGTGACCGGGCTGTTCTAGGCGTCTGAGGCGGACTCACCGATCCGACGCTCTGCGGCCGAGCCCCCCCGCCTTCCGGGCTCGGCCGCTTTTGCGTCCGCGGCGGGTTCGCTTCCATTTGCCGCCGTCGAGGCATATACTCGATTTCGTTATTGAGCGTCACTCAACAAGGGGCTCGGCAGGGCGGTCCGTCCGTCCGAAGCCTCGATGCCGTGAAAGGAATTCGAATGTCTTTGCTCGACGACGCCATCTGGTGGCACGTCTACCCCCTCGGAGCCGCGGGCGCTCCGATCCGCGGCGATCAGGCGCGAGAGGCGGCCGATCCGGGCGAGCATCGGCTTCTGAGGCTGATCCCCTGGCTCGACTACGCGGTGGAGCTCGGATGCTCCGGCGTTCTCCTGGGCCCGATCTTCGAATCGGCCTCCCACGGCTATGACACCCTCGACCACATGGCGATCGACCGGCGCCTGGGCTCCGAGGAGGATTTCGAGGCCTTCATGGCGGCATGCCGCGAGCGCGGACTCAACGTCATGCTCGACGGCGTTTTCAACCACGTCGCGGCCACTCACCCGCGCGCCGAGGAGCTTGCGCTTCGCCTGCCCGACGGCGGCCTGGCGTGCTGGGAGGGGCACAGCGAGCTTCTCACGCTCGACCATTCCAAACCCGCCGTCGTCGATTTCGTCGCTGACATCATGCTTCACTGGCTGCGCAAGGGGATCGCCGGGTGGCGCCTCGACGTCGCCTACGCCGTGCCCCCGCGCTTCTGGGCCGAGACGATCGGCCGCGTGCGCGGCGAGTTCCCGAACGCGCTTTTCCTGGGGGAAGTGATCCACGGAGACTACGCGCAGATCGTCGCCGACGGCCGCCTGGACACGGTCACGCAGTACGAGCTGTGGAAGGCGATCTGGAGTTCGATCAAGGACGTCAACTTTTGGGAGCTGGCCTGGGCCCTCGACCGGCAGGCCGAGCTTTGCAGGGGCTTCGTTCCGCAGACCTTCGTCGGGAATCACGACGTGACCCGCATAGCCTCGCAGATCGGCGAAACGGGGGCGGCGCTGGCGGCCGCCCTGCTTTTCACCCTGCCCGGGATGCCCTCGATTTACTACGGCGACGAACGCGGCGTGCGCGGTGACAAGGGCGAGGGCGTCACGGCCGACGACGGGCTTCGGCCGGCCCTGCCCCCCGAGCCGGGCGAGGGCGACAGGCCGTGGATGTACCGCCTTTACCAGGACCTCATCGGCTTGCGGCGGCGTCACCCGTGGATCGCCCGCGGCGAGGCCGCCGTGCTGGCCAAGGACAACTCCTGGATCGAATACGAGGTGCGGCCGAGCGGCGAGGGAGGGCGCGAGGGCCAGCCGAACAGCGGCCGGGACGGCGCGGGCCACGCGAACGGCGTCCTAACAAACGGCGGCCACGCGAACGCGGGCGACGCGCTGCGGGTGCGCATCGACCTGACGCCTAGCGCCGCCGCGCGGATCACGGATGCGGCAGGCAACGAGCTGTTCGCCTGGCGCGGGCCCGAGGGCGGGCTTTCGGCCGACGCGCCCTGATCCAAAATCGCGAGCGGGAGCGGCAGCCCCGCCTTGCCCGGTCCCGCGGGCTCGGGAAAGGCGGATGCGAACAATTGTGCGCGAGACCCCGACGTCGGCAATCCCGCGGGCTCGGGGCTCGAACCGTTGACCCGCCGCTCACCGCACAGCGAAGCCGTGCCTCTCATAGATTCTGCGTGCAGCGGCGTTCTCGCTCTCTACGCGTAGGCCGACCTCGCGACCGCCGACCGCTGCCAGCGCGGCGCCGACGAGCGCGTCTGCGATACCCCGTCCGCGTTTGTCGGGGGCAACGAAAAGATCGACGATGAAGGTCAGATCTTCGACGTCGTCCCACGGCGGCTTGTCGGTCACCAGGATAGCCCCGACCGGCTCCCCGCCCTCCTCCGCGACCAGGCACGCATCGGGAACCCACGCGCCGTACTCGCCGGTGCTCGTGGCTTCGACGTCGGCGACGGCCTCTTCGCACGTCCCGACCTCGCCGTCGGGATATGAACGAAAGTACAGGCGCCCAATCCTCTCGATCGATTCGAGATCTCGCGAAATCGGGCGGATGCTGACGCCTTCCGCGTGCTCCGGCGGTTCGGCGCGCAGACGATCTTCTTCCGGCAAGCCGGTGCGCCCACCGAGCCTTGCCGGGCAGAGGCAGAGTCCCGCCGGGCGGACGAGGGTAAGCTGCATCGCGTTCCTTTCCAAGGCGTTTGTTCTCCAGATTTTAGCCGGCAGGCCGAGGCTGCAAGCTCTAAACGGCTCCGCCTAAACAACATATCTTTTTACATTCAACCATTGACCCCTTAGGGAGCTCTGACTTAAACCCACAGTATCAATGAGGTCGCGCACGGGGACGGCAAACGTCTCTGCCTGATCGCCTTTCCACGGCTAACAAGAATCCAGATCGCCGCGAGGAGAACGAGGAGCATCGCCGCGGCGGCGAGGAAGAAGTCATTGGCGGCACCGCTGTTTCTGTTTACGGGAGCTTCGGCTGCCACGCTCTTCTCAATTCCCGCGGCCGCCGCGGTCCTTTCAAACGTTCCGAGCGTATCGTCCCCCTACACGGTAAAGTTCGCGGCTCTCGTGCTGGATGGCGGGATCTCGGGAGACGTTTTCGTATTGCTCTCAAGCCCACCCCAATGCATCAGCGGTCAGGCCGCCGAGCTTTTCGTCATATTCATAACCGGCTGGGCGCTGCTGGCTTTGATTCCCTGCGCGTACGCCACGGCGACCGCCGCGCTTGCCCGCCAGACCGCCGTCGCATCCTCGATCGCGTCCGTGACAGTCAACGCGTTGGCACTTGCCTGTACGCTTCCCACTGCCTTCGTTGTGCTCTCGCGGTACGGAGCCGACGCATTCGCTGTCGCATTCCCTGTGCCCGTCTCTTTCGCGACAGCTCTGGTCGGCGCAGGCGCAGACTTGAGGAAGAAGATCAAGGCCATTTGAACGCAAACAGCGGCTGAAAGCCGATAGGCTGGGCGTGGACCCGGCGACGCACACCATATGAGTCGCATTTCAAGCGCACACAGGCAAAAACACCGAAGGAGCAGCCCGATGACCGGTGAACCGGATGTCTTCGATTACTACAGCGACTCAAAGCTGAAGTCTTCATCGAAAATCAAAGTCAAGCCAGCATTGCTTGTGCTCATTCTTCTGACCTTGGCCACCGCAGCCGTGTTGATTCAAGCCCATTGGCTCGACAACCACACCTCCTACCGTCCCGCTGAAGCCGATATCGAAGGCTATCTTCTGTCGCTCACCGAACGGCCGTTGTGCATACTGATCCCTTGCGCATACATCCTCGCAATCGCGACTTTGGCGGATCGAACCACTGTCGCGTGCTCAATCCTGTCGGTCGTCGCCAACGCCTTGGCCCTTGCCGCCACGGTGCCTCTAGCAATCTACGTATCGAGGTGGAACGACTGGACCGTGAAGCTTCCACTTTCTCCTGCCCTTTTCGCATTGTCCGTGGCTGCAGCGAGCGCCGACCTACGGGACAAAATCAAGTCCGTCCATGAACGGCTTTGAAGCGCGAACGATCTCAGGACCGGGGCGGGCTCTGCATCGTGCAGCAAGGTGCTTGTCGTTGGCGAGCCGCGCGATCGGGCCGAATCCACGCGGAACCGATCCGAAGTAGGACGGCTCAATCGAAGAGACCGCGCAGCACCGCGTCGGA
>CAJPTB010000181.1 GCA_905373325.1 uncultured Ancrocorticia sp. | reverse complement strand
GCGCGCATCTTCTTCTTCGCCGCATCCACCGACGAACCCAACGAGCAGTTGCCCGCCTTCACGCACCGTTCCGCGTAGCCTTCAAAGAGCTTCTTATAACCGAACGCCTGCTCGTAGTTCATGCGCAGGAAGCTCAGCTGAGGGTCGACGGCGCCGTCGAGCACCATCCTGCCGACCTTTTTCGGGAAAAGGTCAGCATACGCCCCGCCCAACTGGGTGCCGTAGGAGAAGCCGAGATAGTTGAGCTTCTCATCGCCCACCAGGCCGCGCAAAACATCCATGTCGCGCGCCGCCGGCTCCGTGCCGACGTGCGCGAGCAACTCGCCCGACTTTTTCTTGCATCCCTCGGCTATCTTCTTGGCCTGCGCCTTTTGGGCTCTGCGCCCGGCCTCCGTCTCCATGTCGAAATCAGAATCGAGCACTTTGGCCATTTCGCGGTCGTCGATGCAATCGACGGGCGTCGAGGAACCGACCCCTCGAGGATCGAAACCGATGATGTCGTACTTGTCCATGACATCTTTGCTGAAAGCCCGGTCTACATATGAAAGCATGAGGATTCCGGAGCTTCCTGGTCCGCCCGGGTTGATGAACAGGCTTCCCATCGGCTTGCCGCTCTTGGCAGGAAGCTTCGCCATGGCCACGTTGATCGTCTTGCCGCCAGGCTTCTTGTAATCAAGCGGAACCTTCACATTCGCGCACTGCATCTTCGCGTCGTCCTTACACGGCGCCCAAGCCAGCTTCTGCTTGTAGAACTTTTCAAGCCCCTTCGGAACGTCCCCCTTGGGGGCGCCGATCGAACCGCCCGGCGACGCCGTCGGGCTTCCCGGCGAACCAGTCGAACCTCCCGGCAACCGACCCGCAGAATCGCCCGCGCGCATTGACACAGCGTCCGCATGACCTTGCGACGCACTAGCCATTGCAGGCTGCGCGAGAACCGTCAAAGCCAACGCCGAGAGCGCAGCCAAAGGCCGCAACAATCGCGTCGCTGTCTTTCTCATTTTTCCTCCAAACATACGAGACAACTAGAACCCCACCGATCGGAGCAGACCCTCGCCAACCCGACGCCCGCCGTCCGACCAGTCAGGACCCACTACCGGACAAAGGGACGCGATTTCCCAGCCAAAACCCCATCCTTCACGGAAACCTTCCGATCGGACACGCTTTCCTTCTGCGCTTCTTGCCCCTGCTTCTGCGCACCTTGCCCTTGTTTCTGTTCCGCCGGGCAGACAAGGCCGTCCTTGGGAACCTCGCCGGTCAACAAATACTTGTCGACCGGACTCTGGATGCAAGATCCAGCCGTCGCATAGGCCGTATGGCCCTCGCCCTCCCAGGTCAGCAACACCGAGTTCTCAAGCGTCTTGTGCAAAGCCTGCGCCCAGTGATACGGCGTCGCCGGGTCATACTTCGTACCGATCACCACAATCGGAGCCGACCCCTTCGCCCTGTACGGCCCGGGATTCGACTTCGGATGGTGCGGCAACTCGGCGCACATATAGAAGGCGACAGTGTCTTGTGCAGAAAAGGCTCCAATGGCGGGAGCTTCCCGCTTCAGCTTCTTCGCATACTTCAGGTAGTCAGCTTCGGATTCCTGAGCGTAGTCCGCGCAATTGATTGCCCAGTACGCCTCCGTTCTACTGCTGCTGACCTCATCGCCGTCACGGCCCGTGGACACATCGAAGAGCTTCAGGAAAAGCGAGCCGTCATTCTGTTTGATCAACTGGTCGAAGGCCTGATCAAGTTTCGACCAATCCGCATCCTGCTCTAGAAGGCTGGTAACGGCAGAGTGGAGCATCGTCTGATTGAGGGGTCTGTTCGGGTCCGATGTCTTGAACGGCTTGACACGAGCTTGATCTAGCAGGGCGCGCATCTTCTTCTTCGCCGCATCCACCGACGAACCCAACGAGCAGTTGCCCGCCTTCACGCACCGTTCCGCGTAGCCTTCAAAGAGCTTCTTATAACCGAACGCCTGCTCGTAGTTCATGCGCAGGAAGCTCAGCTGAGGGTCGACGGCGCCGTCGAGCACCATCCTGCCGACCTTTTTCGGGAAAAGGTCAGCATACGCCCCGCCCAACTGGGTGCCGTAGGAGAAGCCGAGATAGTTGAGCTTCTCATCGCCCACCAGGCCGCGCAAAACATCCATGTCGCGCGCCGCCGGCTCCGTGCCGACGTGCGCGAGCAACTCGCCCGACTTTTTCTTGCATCCCTCGGCTATCTTCTTGGCCTGCGCCTTTTGGGCTCTGCGCCCGGCCTCCGTCTCCATGTCGAAATCAGAATCGAGCACTTTGGCCATTTCGCGGTCGTCGATGCAATCGACGGGCGTCGAGGAACCGACCCCTCGAGGATCGAAACCGATGATGTCGTACTTGTCCATGACATCTTTGCTGAAAGCCCGGTCTACATATGAAAGCATGAGGATTCCGGAGCTTCCTGGTCCGCCCGGGTTGATGAACAGGCTTCCCATCGGCTTGCCGCTCTTGGCAGGAAGCTTCGCCATGGCCACGTTGATCGTCTTGCCGCCAGGCTTCTTGTAATCAAGCGGAACCTTCACATTCGCGCACTGCATCTTCGCGTCGTCCTTACACGGCGCCCAAGCCAGCTTCTGCTTGTAGAACTTTTCAAGCCCCTTCGGAACGTCCCCCTTGGGGGCGCCGATCGAACCGCCCGGCGACGCCGTCGGGCTTCCCGGCGAACCAGTCGAACCTCCCGGCAACCGACCCGCAGAATCGCCCGCGCGCATTGACACAGCGTCCGCATGACCTTGCGACGCACTAGCCATTGCAGGCTGCGCGAGAACCGTCAAAGCCAACGCCGAGAGCGCAGCCAAAGGCCGCAACAATCGCGTCGCTGTCTTTCTCATTTTTCCTCCAAACATACGAGACAACTAGAACCCCACCGATCGGAGCAGACCCTCGCCAACCCGACGCCCGCCGTCCGACCAGTCAGGACCCACTACCGGACAAAGGGACGCGATTTCCCAGCCAAAACCCCATCCTTCACGGAAACCTTCCGATCGGACACGCTTTCCTTCTGCGCTTCTTGCCCCTGCTTCTGCGCACCTTGCCCTTGTTTCTGTTCCGCCGGGCAGACAAGGCCGTCCTTGGGAACCTCGCCGGTCAACAAATACTTGTCGACCGGACTCTGGATGCAAGATCCAGCCGTCGCATAGGCCGTATGGCCCTCGCCCTCCCAGGTCAGCAACACCGAGTTCTCAAGCGTCTTGTGCAAAGCCTGCGCCCAGTGATACGGCGTCGCCGGGTCATACTTCGTACCGATCACCACAATCGGAGCCGACCCCTTCGCCCTGTACGGCCCGGGATTCGACTTCGGATGGTGCGGCAACTCGGCGCACATATAGAAGGCGACAGTGTCTTGTGCAGAAAAGGCTCCAATGGCGGGAGCTTCCCGCTTCAGCTTCTTCGCATACTTCAGGTAGTCAGCTTCGGATTCCTGAGCGTAGTCCGCGCAATTGATTGCCCAGTACGCCTCTGCCCTATTGCCTTTGTTCCCATCTCCCTCGCGACTTGAGGTCGCGTCGAAAATTTTCAGGAAAAGCGAGCCGTCATTCTGCCTGATCAACTGGTCGAAGGCCTGATTAAACACTGACCACGTCCGATCCTCGTATAGAAGGCTGATAACGGTAGAGTGGAGCATCGACCGATTGAGGGGTCTGTTCGGGTCCGAGGTCTTGAACGGCTTGACGCGAGCTTGATCCAGCAGGGCGCGCATCTTTTTCTTCGCCGCATCCACCGACGAACCCAACGGGCAGTTGCCCGCCTTCACGCAGCGCTCAGCATAGCGTTCGAAAGACTTCTCGAAACTCAGCATTTGCGTGTAAGTGGAGGGCAAAAAGCTCTGCTGAGGGTTGGCTGCGCCGTCGAGCACCATCCTGCCGACCTTCTTCGGGAAGAGATCGGCGTACATCCCGCCCAACTGGGTGCCGTAAGACAAACCAATATAGTTGAGCTTCTCATCGCCCACCAGGCCCCGCAAAACATCCATGTCACGGGCAGCAGACTCCGTGCCGACGTGTGCGAGCAACTCGCCGGATTTCTCCTTGCACCCTTTAGCTATCTGCCGAGCCTGAGCTTTCCTGGCCTTCCGCCCAGCCTCCGTCTCCATGTCGAAATCAGAATCGAGCACTTCGGCCATTTCGCGCTCGTCAATGCAATCGATGGGCGTCGAAGAGCCGACCCCTCGAGGATCAAAACCGATGATGTCGTACTTGTCCATAACATCTTTGCTGAAAGTCTTGTCGGCGCGCGAAACCATGTCGATTCCCGACTCTCCCGGTCCGCCGGGATTGATGAACAGACTCCCGATCGGCTTGCCGCCCTTGGCGGGAAGCTTCGCCATGGCCACAGTGATCCCCTTGCCGCCGGGCTTCTTGTAATCCAGCGGAACCTTCACGTCCGCGCACTGCATCTTCGCGTCGTCCTTACACGGCACCCAGCCCAGCTTCTGCTTGTAGAACTTTTCAAGCCCCTCCGGAACGTCCCCCTTAGGAGCGCCGATCGAGCCGCCAGGCGAACTGGCCGGACTTCCAGGCGAACTTGCCGAACCTCCAGATGCCCCGGACGGGCTTCCCGGCGAACCAGTCGAACCTCCCGGCGACGCCGTCGAGCCGCCTGGC
>CAJPTB010000180.1 GCA_905373325.1 uncultured Ancrocorticia sp. | reverse complement strand
GACGGCGATCGACGCCGACACGCGCACGCGGACGTCCCGTCGCCGTGGGATTGCTTCACGCGCGGTCGAATCAGCGCCCGCCGAGGACTCCCGATCCCCCGGGGAAGTGTCCGCCGACGCCTTGCGAATTTCCCTCTTGGCCTTGCTGCCCGTCTGCCCCCTCGGGAGCGACTTCGCCGTAAGGGACCGGGGCGCCTGGACCGCTCGGGTAGCGGGCGAATTCGCCGTAGGACGGCATGCCGAAAACGGTGGCCTCCGGGTCCTCTCCTTGCTCCGCCCCGCCCTCGCGAGGACCGGCTTGCGGGGCCGAGACTGCCTGAGCCGGGGCGGACGGCGCCGCAGGGCGGGAAGGAATCCCTTGGGCCAGACCTTCGGTCTCATAGGAGCGAACTCCGAACACCGTGGCGTCTGGATCGGGGGCGCTCGACGGCGTCGGCGCCGGCAAGGGGGCGACGCCCGTCCCCCGACCGGTGAAGACCGTTTCATCGGCGTCGTATCCGTCCAAACCCGATGGAGCCATCGGGGGTTGAGGTCCGGCGGCTTGAGGCCCGGCGGCATAGGGCGCCCCGGAGGGGTGAGGGTGGCCGGGGGTCTGCGAATAGCCCGAAGGCGCCTGGTACCCCGGGGCCTGCGGGAGGACCGAAGGCTGCGGGTAGCCGGAAGTCTGCGCATAGTCGGCCGAAGGGGCGCTCACGGGAGGGTAGCCAGTCGGCGCAGGGAAGCCTCCGGCAAGCTGAGGCGGCACGGCGCCTCCGCCCGCGACGCCGACGCCCGCAGAAGGCGCAATGCCTTGCCCCGCGGCTGCGCCGGCCTGCAGACCGAAAACGGTGGGATCGTCGTCAAGCGGATCGGGCTGCAAACTGGCCTCGGCGGGCTCAGGCTGTGCAGGAGGCTCGGGGCGGCGGAAGGCTGGATCGAGAGAATAACTCGAATCGACGTCGGACGGCTGGTCGTGCCCCATCGGCTGCGCGGCGCCCGGCGCGGCTCCGAACTGCTCGGGATGCTGTGGGAATTGCGCCGCGCCCATAGGTGCGCTGCCTCCTTGCGGGGCGTCCCACGGAAACCGGGGATTTATCTGGCTGGGAACGCGGCCTCCGGGATGCTCAGATCCCGACTGCGATTGCTGGCCAAAGGCCCCCCGGTGATGCATGGTGCTGGCCACTCCGGGCGCCCCTCCGGTGAATTCGTCCAATTCTTGGGGGGAGGGCCAGCGTTGATATTTATCGTAAAAGCCAAAGCGCGCCAAAATGGGCAGGGTGTCGAAAAAAGGCGCCGAAATCTGGAACCTGGTTCCATGGGAATCCCGCATTCTAAGAACGGGGCCTTTTTCTCGCTGAATGACCTCTTTCGACACGATGTCCACAAACCTGATCCTCTTCTCGCCGCTGAAGGCAAGCCGGAAGGAGACGCCCTCGGGGTCGACCGAGTACCAAAAGTTCTTGTACGCGAACAGAGACGGAACGCCAAGGAGAAGCGCGAAGAGCGAACCGATGACTATCCCCGGTATCGGGTAGTCCTGCTCGCCCCAGACAGAGACGGCGACTACTAATGCCCCGAAAAAGAACATTCCGAGGCCGGTCCACAGAACTAGCTTCGGCATCCGAATTCTCTCCGGACGCCTCCGGTCGCGGTTGACCTTGCGCGCGCTTCTCTCAACCGTGCGATCGGCCACGTTCTTTGCAAGGCGCCGGGTTAGCATGCTCATACGATTCTTCTTCTTTCATTGTGCCGAGGGATCGATCGCAGCGGCGCGAACGGAGCGGAGCCAGCCCGCCCACTTGCGCACGCGGCCGGTCCTTTCACAGATTCGCGCCGAGGGTGACCGAAGGCGTGGCGCCCCAGGCCGAGAGGTACCAAAGCCCGAGCGCCAGGATCACTCCCACGATTGCGTCGGCGCGCCGACTGCGCACCCGCGGAACCGCGCCGTCGGGAAGGAAAACCCTGCACAAGGCGTGGCCCAGGACGAGGACCGCGAGAAGCCTGCACGCCACCACGCTGCTCCACACGAAGGCGGACGCCGCGACGGCGGCGAGGGAGACGAAGACAGCGGCGTAGACGGCGTCTTTCGGGACGCGAACTTCTCGCGTCGGCTCTTTGTCACCCATGGTTTCAACTTTAACCGCCACTTTGGCATTCTCAAACGGGCAGAGGGACCCAATCGGTCCATGGGTTATCCATCTCTCACGGGTCGCTTGCCATTTGGACGATTTTCTCCCCGCGCGTACACTCGCTTCGCAGTACGTATGCATGCCTTCCGGCTCTGCGCGCAGCCGGACCCAATAACGACAGTGAGGAAGGTCGACGATGAGTTCAGACCCTCTGGAGCACAGCGACGACAACCGTCTGCAGCGCAGACTGCACAGCCGTCACCTGACGATGATCGCAATCGGCGGGGCGATTGGAACAGGTCTGTTCCTCGCCTCGGGCAAGACGATTTCCCAGGCGGGGCCCGGCGGCGCGATCGTGGCCTACGGACTCATCGGCCTCATGGTGTTCCTCCTCATGCAGTCCCTCGGCGAGATGTCCACGTACCTTCCCGTGGCCGGCTCGTTCGGAGAGTACGGCACCCGCTTCATCAGCCCCAGCTTCGGCTTCGCCGCCGGGTGGAACTTCTGGTTCAACTGGGCGATCACCGTGGCCGCAGAGCTCGCAGCGGCCGCTCTCGTCATGAAGTTCTGGTTCCCGGACACCCCGGGGTGGATGTGGTCGGCGATATTTCTCACGCTCCTCGTCCTGCTCAACGCGCTTTCGGCCCGCGCCTACGGCGAGGGCGAATTCTGGTTCGCCCTCATCAAGGTGGTCACCGTCGTCGTCTTCCTCGTGCTCGGCGTCCTCATCATCTTCGGGATCATGGGCGGAAAATCCCCGGGCTTCGAGAACTGGACCGAGGGCGAAGCGCCGTTCGTCGACGGAGGCCTGGGAATCCTCGCCATCTTCATGGTCGCGGGCTTTTCCTTCCAGGGCACGGAACTCGTGGCGGTCGCCGCCGGGGAAACCGAGAACCCCGAGCAGACCGTCCCGAAGGCGATACGAACGATCTTCTGGCGCATCCTGCTTTTCTACATCGGGACCATCGCGGTCATCGGATTCCTCGTCTCCTACATGGACCCGAACCTCCTGCGCAACGACGAAACCGACGTCGCCTACTCCCCCTTCACCCTGGTCTTCGACCGCGCGGGAATCGCCGCGGCGGCTTCCGTCATCAACGCCGTCATCCTCACGTCGATCCTCTCGGCCGGAAACTCGGGCCTGTACGCCTCCACCCGCATGCTCTACGCCCTTTCGCGCCAGGGAAACGCCCCCGCTTTCCTGGGACGCACGAACTCCCGCGGCGTGCCGGTTCCCGCCCTCGCGGTCACCGCGGCGATCGGCGCCGCGTGCTTCGTCTCTTCGCTGATCGGCGACGGCACCGCGTACACGTGGCTCGTCAGCGCCTCCGGACTGGCCGGATTCATAACCTGGATGGGCGTGGCGTGGTCTCATTACAAATTCCGAAAAGCCTTCCTCGCGCAGGGGCATTCCTTGGAAGAGCTGCCCTACCGGGCAAAGTGGTACCCGGCCGGGCCGCTGCTCGCGATGGCCATGTGCGCGATCGTCATCGTCGGTCAGAGCTACGAGGCTTTCGACGCCAAAGAGGGCCTCGACGTCATGACGCTCCTGTCGTCCTACATCGGCCTCCCCCTCTTCCTGGGCGTGTGGGCGATCCACAAGCTCGTCACCCGCGCGCCGAAAGTGCAACCGATCGAAGCCGACCTTTCCCGCGTTTCCAGCGACGGCCGCAAGTCCGAGGAGGCCTTCGGCGGCTGATTTTCAGCGAGCCGCGTGCCGCCCAGATCCGAACTTTCGATCTGACGCTTCCTTCAGACTCGGCATCGGCGACCCCGCTTCGGAGGGCATCGGCGATCCCGCTTCGGGCGTGGACCGCTCAGCGAAGCCTGCGGGAGTCCGCGTCGAGGAGGCCGGCGGCTCTAGCATTGTTCCCATGAACATCGACCGCATCGGGATCGTCGGAACCGGACTGGCGGGCTTGCGCGCGGCGGCCGAGCTCCGCGAGGCGGGGTTCGCCGGCTCTATCGTCGCCTGGGACGCCGAGGGCACGCCGCCCTACGACCGCCCTCCCCTGTCCAAGAACCTCTTTGACAACCCCGTCCGCCCGCTGGCGGACCAAGGCCTCGGCGACCTCGCGAGCCTCGGCGCGGAAGTCGTTCCTCGTCCCGTCGAACGGCTGCGGCGCGGCGACGGAGCGTGGTTGGCGGACGAGACGCCGGTCGATGCCGCGATCATTGCGTCGGGAAGCTCGCCCGGGACCGGCGCGCCCGGAGCTTTCGCCCTTCACACGGCGGCCGACGCGCTGCGGCTCGCAGATTCGCTCGCGCCCGGCGTCAGACTGGACATCGTCGGAGCGGGCTGGATCGGAACCGAGCTCGCCTCGGTCGCAAGCGCGGTTTGCGAGGTTCACCTGTGGGAGTCCTCGCTCCACATCCTCGGGCGCACCTTCGGCGGCGCGGTCGACGACCTGTGGTCCGGTTGGCTCGACGACGCCGGAGTGAGCCTCCACCTCGGCCAAAGATGGCCAATCGAAGGAGAATCCGCGGAAGGCTCGCAGTCGGGGCCGGCCGAGGGGCCGGCGTCGTCGGCCGGGCAGAGGCCGCGGCCGCTCAATCGGCCTTCGACGCCGGAACGGCGGGGTCTTGTGCAGGCCG
>CAJPTB010000179.1 GCA_905373325.1 uncultured Ancrocorticia sp. | reverse complement strand
GATCTTCGCCTTCTTCGCAGCGGGCGTGAACATCGTCGACTCGGGCGGGTTCGGCGGAATGATCACAGACCCGGTTTCCCTCGGCATCTACCTAGGCCTCCCCTTGGGCAAATGCATAGGAATCTTCGGCGGGGTGTGGATCATGACGAAGTTCCTCAAGCTCCGGCTCGGCGCGGGAATCGACATGCGCGACATCTTCCCGATCTCGCTCGTCGCAGGCATCGGATTCACGGTTTCCCTGCTCATCGCAACCCTGTCATTCCCCGCGAACGACCCGCACGAGCCGCATTCGCGGGTAGCCGTCATCATCGGCACCCTGCTCTCGGTGGTTCTCGGGGCCGTCGCTTTGCGACTGCGCCTGCGCTCGGCAATTCGCGGCCCCGGCCTTGATCCCCACTCACACCTGCGCCATGCGCCGAACAGGCGCGAGGACGGTCCGCGACGCGACGGCATTCGCGGGGACCGCCGCGGGCGCCGTCCGAAGCCCTAGGGCGCCCGTCGGCCTCTACTTCTCGAGCGACGGCTCGCTCCCCCGCCAGCTCGGCGGCTGGGGGTCGCGGGCGGCCCACATCGCCAGGCCGTCGAGGATGTCGTGTTCAGACGTCGTGACGCCCGCAAGCTCGCCTCCGGCTTCGCGAACTCTGGCCGCCGCCCTCGCGACGACCTCGCCCCAGAGGAGCGCTCCGGCGGCTATGACGTCCACCCTGCCGGGATGCATGAATCCGAGCGCCTCGCGCTCGGCGCGCGTCGAACTCAGAAACCAATCGCATGTCACAAGCGTCTCCTCGACGCTCAGAACGGTTCCATGAATGCGCTCGGGATCATAGGATCGAAGCCCCAAAGCCTTCGCCGTGATCGTGGTGACCGAGCCAGCCAAGCCGATGAGCCCCTTGGCGGCGCCGAGGTCGACGTGCTCCTCTGCGGCGTCGAGCGCCGCGTTCACGTCCCTGCGCGCGGCCTCCACAGCCTGCGAATCGGGCACATCCGCGCCAAGGTGCCTCTCGTGCATCCGCACGCACCCGACGTCCATCGAGTACGCCCCGAGCAGCTCTCCCGCCATCGTCCCCAATGCGATCTCCGTGGAACCGCCGCCTAAATCGACGGCCAGCAGGGGGCTCTCCGTTCCGCGTGGCATCCCCGAAATCGCGCCGGCAAAGCCAACCCGAGCCTCCTCTTCCCCGCTGAGAATCTGCGGGGAGACTCCCAATCGCGAGCGCACCCCTTCCACGAAGGCATCGCGGTTGCGCGCATCGCGCGCGGCCGACGTCGCCGCGAAGCGAATAGACGCGACGCCGTGGGCGCGGCAGGCCTCCCCGTATTCTTCTGCGGCCGCGAAGGCTCGTTCAAGGGCTTCTTGTGCGAACTCTCCCGTCCGATCGACTCCCTGGCCTAGCCGCACCACCTTCATTTCTCGGACGAGGTCGCGCAAGGAGCCGTCCGGGGCGACCTCGGCGATGAGCAGACGTATCGAGTTCGTTCCGCAATCGATGCCCGCGACGCTCACTCGGCCCGTCCTTGAACAGGCTGGGCGCCTTCGCCGCCCGACGCCGCGCTTTGGACTCCCAGCACGGTCCTTTGGGCGTCCTCGCCGCAATGGCACACGGCCGGATCCCACGCCGCGGCCCTCAAAGCGAGATCGCCGACCGGGCATACGCCCTCCCCGACGCTCATGGAGTAGGCCGCCAGAGCGTGGAGGCATTTCACGCGGTCGGGCATCCCCCCGGCGCTCACATTGGCGATCTCGGGCACATCCCCAAGGCGGCGCCTGCGCTCGATGTAATCGGCGTGCGCGGCGCGGTGGCCTGCGGCAAGGTCGGCGTCCTCGGCCAAGCGCGCGTTGAGCTCCGCCATGCGGCCTTCGGCCTCCAGACGGGACATTCCGTACACCACGCTCGGAAGCGTGAGGTAGAAAAGGGTGGGAAACGGCGTGCCGTCGGGCAAACGAGGCTCGGTGACCGTCACCGCCGGGGCGCCGCACGCGCATCTCGCGCCTATTCCGACGAGGCCCCGCGGGCGTCTGCCGAGTTGGGCTTCGATCGCCTCGACGTCCCCGGGGCGAACCGGCGTCGCATGAACAGCTATGGCCGCAAGATCATCGATCACTTGCCTGCGCCGCCTTTCCCTCCGACGACGGGAACGTCGTCCACATTGTCCGCTTTTCCGCTCTGCCCCGCGATTTTCACGGAGTCCCACATGGTCGTGTACCACGGGGTGGCCGCCCTGCGCTTCCTGTTGACGGACTCGACCTTCTTCTGCAGCCGCTCCGTCGCCGTGCCCTTCGAGGGATCCGTGACGACGTAGAGCGTCTGCCCGGGCATGACGTATCCGAGGCGCTTTCTGGCTTGGGTCTTGACGTAATTGTCGTCCTTCCACAGCTTCAGCTCGCGCTCGAGCTCGGCATTGTGCTCTTGGACGGAGGACAGACGCGCCTTGGCGTCGCGAAGCTCCTGCTGCTTGTCCAGGTATCTGGCGAAGGTGGGCAGGACGACGATGAGGGCGACGAGGGCGAATAGAACGACGGTGAGCATACGCAAGGAAATCTGATACGTGCCCTTCGAACCGGGAATGACGATCGAACGCCGCGTCTCGAAGCGCCGCCTGCCCTCCTGCCCGCTGGCCCGCCGAACCCCGGGGCGTTGCGGCGAGCGCGCATTTCGAGGGTTCGCCCCTTGGCGCCGGGAGGGCCTTCCCTCTCGAATTCGGCCGTTCGACGTTGAACGCGAGCTCTCCCCCGAACGCGCGGGGGGCGCGGAACGCTTGCGGGGTCGGCTGTTGCGAGGGCGACGAGGCGCGGGCTGGCGGGAATTCATAGGAGCAATTCTACGGTCGGCCTTCGAAAGGTTCGGGCACAAACACGTGTGCCGGCCGCAACGCTTCGGAGGCGGAGCCGCGCCGATCACCGGCGCTCGGCGCCGCAGCGCCCTTCTGGGCGTTCGGGGGCTGGGCCCCGCAATCCCATCGGGGGCTGGGCCTCGCAATCCCATTGGCGGCGGGGCCCGCAGTCCCAGAAGAGCGCCGTCACGGTCGGTCCGGGCAATGTGCACGCATCTGACATCTTGCCGCTCTGAGAGTAGAATCTGGATGTAAGCTATATCACCTACGCACCTCCGGGACCGCACCCCGGACAGTCGCTCAATGACGAACGAGTGCATGGAAAGAGGGAACATGCCCATCACCACGGACGACCTCCAGGAGCTTCGCGAAAAACTCGGGGAGCGCTTCGTCACGGATCAACGCACCATCGAGCCCTACGGCAGAGACATGTCGTGGATGGTTCCGGAAGGCGAGCCGCTCGGCGCCGTATTCGCCGACACGACCGAAGACGTTTCAATCGCCTTGGCATGGGCGAACGCCCGCAAGGTCCCCGTTTCGGTCCGCACGGGCGGATCAGGGCTCGCCGGAGGGGCTGTCTCCTATCCGGGAGGCCTCATCATCGCCCTCCACAACATGAATCGCATCCTCGAGATCGACCATGAGAACGGGATCGCCGTCGTCGAACCCGGAATCATCAACGCTCAGCTCAACAAAGAGCTGGCCAAGGAGGGCTTCTTCTTCGCCCCCGACCCGGCGTCGGCCTCGATGTGCTCGGTGGGCGGCAACATCGCCACCAACGCCGGAGGCCTGCGGGCCGTGTGCCACGGCGTGACGATCAACTGGGTTCGCGCGCTCGAGGTGGTGCTCGCCGACGGAAGAGTGATCCACGTCGGGTCAAAGACCATCAAAAACGTCTCGTCCCTCAATCTCAAAGAGCTTTTCATCGGCTCGGAGGGAACGCTGGGCGTCATCACCCAGGCCGTCATCCGCATCGAGCCGCTCAATCAGTACGACAACTACACATTCTTCGCCTGCTTCGATTCAGCGGAGGACGCCGGATACGCCACCGTCATGCTTCGGGCGTGCGAACCTCGGCCGGTCTCCCTCGAACTCATCGACGCCCTCGGGGTCGAGCTGGTCAACAGGCGCAATCCCGACCTTCAGATCCCCCAGCCGGGCGCGGCGCTTCTGCTCGGCCAGGCCGAAGGCGAGAACGCGAAGAGGGCAGTCGAAGAATACGCGCAGGTGTGCCGCGAATACGGGGCGACGGCCGTGCAATTCGAGGAGGGCACGCGGCTCTTCCAGGTGCGCAGGGACGCCTACCCGGCCCTGTCGGCCAACGGCATGCAGGTGATCGGAGACGTTTCCGTCCCGATTTCACGCCTTGCGGACGCCATCCACGGAATCGAGGAGATTTCGGCTGAACGCGGCCGGAAAGTCTCGATTCTCGCCCATGCCGGCGACGGCAACATCCACCCGATCGTCGAGTGCGGCGAAGGCACAGAGGAGGCGGCTGCGGCCGAGTCTCTGCTCGACGAGATCTGCCGCATGGCAATCGGCATGGAGGGCGTGGTCTCCGGCGAGCACGGGATCGGCCACCTCAAGCACGCCGAGATCGACCACTTGCTCAGCCCCGACACGCGCTCGGTGCAAAGGGCGATCAAGGAGGCGCTCGACCCCAACAACATCCTCACCCCCGGCCGCAAGATCTGAAAGCGAGACCGGAGCCTGACTAGCAGGGGCAAAGCCTGAAAAGCAGGGCCGAGATTTGAGAAGCAGGGCCACGGCCCGAAGGCAAGGGAATGCCCCCGGAGAGTTCCGGGGGCATTCCCTTCGCATGAACGGGGCGACGTCGAATTTGAGCCGAAAGGCCGCCGATCAAGGGACGGCGTCGGCGACGAACCGACGTC
>CAJPTB010000178.1 GCA_905373325.1 uncultured Ancrocorticia sp. | reverse complement strand
CGCCGTTGGAAAGTTCTAGCCCAGGAATGGACGGCGCCAGCTCCGGGCCGGAAGGCACTGGCCTGCTTTCGGGGGGAGCCGCTGCGGCCGCGCTCGAAGAAACGGCCCTTTTCGTGTGGCGCGATCCGTGGCCCGGAGTGAGCGAGGGGGGAGCGACCTACACCCTCCGCGGCATCGAACACCCGGCTCGCGGCTGGCGTCGAGTGATCGGCGTCGTCGAAGCCGACAAAAGCGGGAAGCTCCTGGCCGCGCTGGAACGCTTTGGCGCGGCGCCCGCCGGAATGCTGGCCTGGGAGGCCGCTCGAGTCGCAGGATGGAGGCCGCGCGTCGCCCGCGAGGCGGACGAGCGGGCTCTGCCGCATGAACTCGACTGGCTGCGCACAGCCGTCCATTTGAACAAGGGGTGTTACCGCGGCCAAGAGACGGTCGCCAAGCTGGTGAACCTCGGCAGGCCTCCGCGCAGGCTCGTCGAGCTGTTCCTCGAAGGGCCGGTTGACGAGCTTCCCCGGACGGGGGACCCCGTGACAAGCGGCGGGCGGAAAGTCGGCGTGGTCACCAGCGCCGTTCGGCACCCGGAGGACGGCCCCGTCGCCTTGGCCCTCGTCCGACGGGCGCTCGATCCCGAGGCCGTGCTCGACGTCGGACGTTTCCGCGCCGGGCAGACGGCGATAGTCGATCCCGAGGGCAAGTCGAGCGCCTCTCCCGCGGAACGCCCGGGGGCGGAGTTCCGGCGGGCAAGGCTGGGAGCCGAGGCGCGCCCGGCGGAATCGGGCGCCGAGCGCCGTCGGGTCGAATCGGAGGCTGCGCCGGGCCGTACGGCGTCGGAAGCCGAGCCGGGCCGCACGAGAAAGGATATGGAGTCACTATGAGTCTGCTGGAAAACGCACTGGCGACGAGTCTGCCGGACGATGCGCCCACAACCCTCGCGCAACGACTGTCTGCCGACGGCCCCGATGTGCTGGCCTTTTCGCTCAGGAGCATAGGATACGAAATTCGGCAGACCGTGTGGCTCGTCATCGTCGTGTTCGTCGCCTGCGTGCTCCTCATGTGCCTGGCGCGCCCCGCCGCGGACTTCACGACGACCCGCCCGAAGAAATTCTGGCTCGTCGCGCTGGGGGGAAGCCTGCTCGTTTTCGTCTGGCCCTACGTCATGCCGCTGTATCTCCCCCTCCACGGGATCTTGCAATGGGTGGCGCTTATCCTCGCCATTTACTACGTGGGCCCAGAACGACGTCGAATGGGCAAAGGCGGCGGATGGCGCCGCGGAGGAGGCCGCGGCGATTCGGGCTGGTGATTCCCAGGGGCGGGGAGAATTGGCCGGTGATCCCCAGGGTCGTCGGGAGATTCGGGCTGGCGGTCCGAGGCCGTCAGGATTCGAGTTGGCGCCCCTGCGGCAAAGGCTGCGCGCCGGGGACTGGCTTTGACGTACGTCGGGGACTGGCTTTGACGCACGTCGGGGACTGGTTTTGACGCACGTCGGGGAATGGCCCGGGCGCGCGTTGGGGAATAGGATCGGACGCGCGTTGGGAATAGCCCGGACGCGCGGCGAACATGTCTGAGACGGAGGAAATATGAGAGCCGTTGTTCAAAGGGTCAGGCGCGCGCAGGTGCGGGTTGCCGGCGACGTCGTCGGGGAGGTCGGCGAGGGGCTGTGCGTTCTGCTGGGCGTCACGCACGGGGACGGCAGGCCGCAGATTGTGAAAACGGCGCGGAAGATCGCCCAGCTTCGCGTGCTGCGCGGGGCCGACGGAGACGACGACGCGCGCCGATCCGCGCAAGAGGCCGGGGCGTCCGTGCTCCTCGTTTCGCAGTTCACCCTGTATGCGGATGTGCGCAAGGGGAGAAGCCCGGGATGGTCCCACGCCGCTCCGGGCGACGTCGCCGAACCGGTCGTTGCGGCTGTCGCGGAGGAACTGCGCAAGGTTTACGGACTGCACGTCGAAACGGGGAAGTTCGGCGCGATGATGGACGTGGAGCTTGTCAACGACGGCCCGTTCACTCTGCTGATCGAAGCCTGACTTTGCCGGAGTCTGACAGGGCAGCCTTCGCCGGAGTCTGACAGGGCAGCCTGACTTCGTCGAAATCTTTATGCCGCGGCGGGGGAGTTCTCTTCCAACGCAGGCGTCCCCTCGGACTCGGCCGGGCGCGTGCCCGCCCGGCGTCGGCAAAGTCTCATCCGGCCTCGGCAAGGTCCCGTCGGAGTCGGCAAAGTCCCGCCCGACGCCGGCGGAGCTTGCTCGGAGTCGGCAAATCCCGCTTCTTGGCGCAAGATCCCGGAGCCGTGCGGGCCCGCACTCACGCCTGTGGCGAACAGTAGTAAAAAAGCGGGAAAACGTCGATAGAGTTGGGTGAAACCACCATGAGCGTGCCCGGACGCCAACGCGTCCGAGCCGTGCCGGGCCCGCACCACCCGCGGCCTCGGCGGTGCAATCCACGACAAGGAGAGTCAATGTTCGAACGGTTTACAGACCGTGCTCGCCGGGTCATTGTGCTTGCGCAAGACGAGGCCAGAAACCTCAAGCACAACTACCTCGGCACTGAACACTTCCTGCTCGGCCTTATTCGCGAGGGCGAGGGCGTGGCGGCAAAAGCGCTAGAAGCCCTCGACATCACGCTCGACGAGGTCCGGGCTCAGGTCATCGACATCATCGGCGAAGGCCAGGAACCGCCCTCGGGCCACATTCCGTTCACGCCCCGAGCCAAGAAGGTCATCGAGTACGCAATGCGCGAAGGCCTTCAGCTGGGTCACTCCTACATCGGCACCGAGCATCTTCTGCTCGGCTTGACGCGCGAGCCCGACGGCGTGGCCGCACAGGTCCTGACGAAGCTCGGGGCCGACATGACGCGCGTGCGCTCGCAGGTCAATCAGCTCATCTCGGGCTTTCAGGGCAAGGAGCCCGTCGGCGTAGGCGGAGGCGCCCGCGAGGGGACGAAGGCCGGCTCGACGGTCCTCGACCAATACGGACGCAACCTCACACAGTCCGCTCGCGACCACAAGCTTGACCCTGTCATCGGACGCCATATGGAGACCGAGCGCGTCATGCAGGTGCTCTCCCGGCGCACGAAGAACAATCCCGTGCTGATCGGCGAGCCCGGCGTCGGCAAGACCGCCGTCGTCGAAGGGCTCGCGCAGGCCATCGCCTCCGGCGACGTGCCGGAGACGCTGAAAGACAAGCAGCTGTACTCCCTCGACATGGGGTCGCTCGTCGCGGGCTCGCGCTACCGCGGCGATTTCGAAGACCGCATGAAGAAGATCCTCAAGGAGATCAACACGCGGGGCGACATCGTGCTCTTCATCGACGAGATCCACTCGCTCGTCGGCGCGGGCGCAGCCGAAGGCGCCCTGGATGCGGCGTCGTTGCTCAAGCCCATGATGGCCCGCGGCGAACTGCAGGTCATCGGCGCCACGACGCTCGACGAGTACCGCAAGCACATCGAGAAGGACGCCGCTTTGGAGAGGCGTTTCCAGCCGATCCAGGTGGAGCAGCCGACGGTCGCCCAGACGGTGGAGATCCTCAAGGGCCTTCGCGACCGGTACGAATCCTTCCACCGCGTGACCATCACCGACGATGCGATCGAGACGGCGGCGTCCCTGGCCGACCGCTACGTCAACGACCGTTTCCTTCCAGACAAGGCGATCGACCTGATCGACGAAGCCGGCGCGCGCCTCGCAATTCGCAAGATGACCGCCCCCCCGGAGCTGCGCGAGATCGACGAGCGGATCGCATCTGTGCGCCGCGAGAAAGAAGCGGCGATCGACGGGCAGGACTTTGAGAAGGCCGCCTCGCTCCGCGACGAGGAGCAGCGGCTCGGCGAAAAGCGGGCCGAGCGCGAGCAGGCGTGGAAGGACGGCGACATGGACATCGTCTCCGTCGTCGACGAAGACCTCGTCACCGAGGTTCTCTCCATGGCCACAGGCATCCCCGTCTTCAAGCTTTCCGAGGCGGAATCCGCCAAGCTTCTGCGCATGGAGGAGGAGCTGCACAAGAGGGTCATCGGCCAGAACGAGGCCGTGGTCGCGCTCTCGCAGGCGATCCGCCGCACGCGCGCGGGCCTCAAGGATCCCAACCGCCCCGGCGGCTCGTTTATCTTCGCCGGCCCGACGGGCGTCGGCAAGACCGAGTTGGCGAAGGCCCTCGCCGAGTTCCTCTTCGGCGACGAGTCCGCGCTCATTACGCTCGACATGTCCGAATACTCGGAGAAGCACGCCGTTTCGCGGCTCTTCGGCGCCCCTCCGGGATACGTCGGATACGACGAGGGCGGCCAGCTGACCGAAAAGGTCCGCCGCAAGCCGTTCTCGGTGGTTCTCTTCGACGAGGTCGAGAAAGCCCACCCCGATCTGTTCAACTCCCTGCTTCAGATCCTCGAAGAAGGACGCTTGACGGACTCGCAGGGCAGGGTGGTCGACTTCAAGAACACGATCATCATCATGACGACGAACCTCGGAACCAAGGACATCGCCAAGGGCGTGACCACTGGATTCCAGTTCGACGGCGACACGACGACGTCTTACGAGCGGATGAAGAGCCGCGTGGGCGAAGCGCTCAAGGAGCATTTCCGCCCCGAGTTCCTCAACCGCGTCGACGACATGATCGTCTTCCCGCAGCTCCAGCGCGAGGAGATCCTGCGCATCGTCGATCTCATGGTCGGCAAGCTCGACCAGCGCTTGGCCAAGCAGGAGATGCACCTCGTGCTGACGAAGCGGGCCAAGGAGCTGCTCGCGGACCGCGGATACGACCCCGTGCTCGGC